>QMVM01000007.1 GCA_003661105.1 Methanosarcinales archaeon
CTTCATCGGCTCATCAACCCATGAAGCCTCCTTGAAGCTTCCGTCCTCCGCATCTACAAGCACGACAACAAGCGTCCTCTTCTCATCAATGTAGATCGGCTTAATTTCCACATTCCCATCTACTATCTTGAGGAGTTTTACCGTAGCTCCATCGAACTTCCGGATCTCAACCGCCTTCTTGGGTGCAGGCGCAATCGCCTTCACCGGAACCTCAAACGGCACGATATAGTAGTCGCTGTTACCGCCCGACACGAGCATCGGCTCGCCTGCGACCGTCTCTGCAAATATATCTGCAAACTGCAGGTCGTACGCAGCGAGTTCCTCGGATACCGCGTCGATTGCAGCATTCACCACATCGAGTGCATCATCGTCATCGATAACCTCAACGTCTGCTATTTGCTCGCTACCATTCACGATGAGCGTCTTCTCCATCATAATAGGCGTTATCGCTCCTGCAGCAAGCCTTGGCTTTGCAGGCACGAGTCTGAT
This sequence comes from Methanosarcinales archaeon, assembly GCA_003661105.1. GTDB lineage: Archaea > Halobacteriota > Methanosarcinia > Methanosarcinales > Methanogasteraceae > Methanogaster_A. The sequence goes on from QMVM01000007.1 coordinate 490, forward strand.
ATCAGCCTCGACTTCAGGAGGTTCAAGGACTGTGATATACTTGTCGTCCCAGCCCGGGATCCTCGGATCGTACGTTGGCAGGTAGTAGGTTTCGGTCCACTCAACAGCTGTCTTGTAGCTGTTCTCACCGATGCAGCCCGCGCCGAAGGTGTTCGGGTCGTTCACCCAGAATCCAGAGACATTGTATCCATAAGGTGCACTGTATGTGCCATCATGTGGATTCTTGTCTGTGTGGATTCCTCTGATCCCCATCCAGAACTCGTAGTTTCCAGCCGGATTTCCACGGGCGGGAAGTGAGCCAGGACCAAGATACTGCCACCAGCAGATGCGGTGCATCGCATGATTCAGCCCTTCGGTTGTATTCTCATGCACACCGACTGTGAAGTGGTTCGGAAGCAATCCGTTTAGTGTTGCTGCCATACCATGCGGATCGATGCAGTATGGATCGCTTCCAGCGGTGTTGTTCACAATCCCCATCGCCTGAAGATCGTCCTGATCATAGAGTCCCTCGTCCTTGAACTCTGTCCACATCTTTATGACCGCCGCACCTGAGTAGTTCCAGGCTTCCTGTGCGAAGTAGGGATAGTCAGGATAGTAATTGATGCAGAAGTGGTTGAGGATGAGGTCAAGCTCAGGGAGTCCGCCCATGTCGATCTCATTCTGCGTGACATCGACAGTGGTGATGTTTACGCAGTATGTGTAGTTCGCAGGGGTCTTGTATCCGCCCGGAAGCATCTTCTTTGCAGTGATCCGGAGCGTGTCGCCATCGCTCACATTATCGCTTGTTAGGAGGGCCTGATAGAAGTTGAAGGTCTCCTGTGTCTCTGTAGTCCATCCCTCACCTGTGTTGAGGTTCGTTACCTTCACGCTCGGATCGTCCGCAGGATCGCCATTGGCATAGTTTGCCAAGCCAGAAATCAGGAATGGTGTTGGCTGTGCAGATGCTGGTGCTACAATCAGCAGCAATATGCCAAACAGCGCGATGACAATGCCCCATTTTAATTTCATTATTAATTACATCCATATTTATCGTACTTTGTATTTCTGAATCTTATTTTCGTAATACCTAAAAGTATTGCGAAAAGCCTTTCTGTCCTGTTTAAAAAAAAAATAAAAATAAAAACTAACACCTTGCGGCGTTAGCTAAGGACAACTTAGGGTCAGTGAACCACCCGATTTGGCAGATACGAAGTATCCCTCTCCTGCTGTCATCGTGGTAAAGCCGTGGAACGCTGATGGTGCTACCGGATTGTACACTTCGTACTCCTGCGCAGCCGCATTCCATCTCGCAACGTACCGGTAGTCCGCCGATCCCATCGCAGTGCCGACATCCATCGTGCAGTTCGGAACGCCGATCATGTTCAAGCCCGAATTCAGTCCGGGGCTCGTCGAGGATACTGGCGAGCCCTGATAGCTCCATGTGCTGCCGCTTGGGTCTGTGACATGCACGAAGTAACCGACTCCCGGATCCATCGTGGTCACATCCTCGAACAGCTTCGTGGTTGCATCGTACCGCTTCACATCATTCTGGGTTACGCCTGAGAGCACTTCGGTGACGCTGTTGTCTGTAGGCGTCAGCGGCAGTGAGATCAGGTTCCAGCCTTCAGGTAGGGGCATGGTGTGGGTCTGTACATCGCCGCAGGTGAATGTACCGTTTATTGCTGTGAAATCCACAGCAAGACCAAGCGTATCCCCAACAGCAGTTGGATCCGGTCCCTGGGGATACCAGTTTGTGTATTCTAAGGAACTTTTGCCTATACCTGTGCATTTCAAGGTCATAGTCCCAAGCTCAAGTTCCCCGGGTCCAGTGCCGCCAAATTCGTTTCCGGCAAAAAACACATAGTTTCCCATGTGTTTCCAATTCCATAAGTCCCAATCAGGGTTAGTTCCTTCTTGGATATTTGTTATATTAACTACGCTGGGGTCAAATGTAATATGTGCTCCAAACGAACCAATATCACTTCTATCCGTATGTAACATAGCCCAGACAGTTACTTCATCATCAGGCCCATCACAACTACTGTTTTGCGGAACCAGATAGAAGTGCTCATCTGCCGCTGCCGGTACGGCAAGCAATGCCAGTACCACCAATACTATTCCAAATGATTTATTCATTCTTCTTATCTCCTTTTACTTAGGTATTCAACAACCCGTATAACAATTCAATGGTCCACCAAACATCGAATTGAAAATTATTGTTGCATCTAAGCCAGTTATTAAAGTATCACGATTCACATCTGCGGCCCATCGACTAGCAACTGGTACATCAAACATAACATTGAAAGCCATCGTTGCATCCAAGCCAGTTATGAGAGTATCACGATTCACATCGCCGCAAGTCGTCAGCCTAACCCGCCAGAATCTGTTGAGTTCATTAGTCTGGCTAATGAGCATGTTCGCTGCGTCCTTTGCATCGTTGTCATTCAACCCTGATGCCATGAGAATCATGGATCCTTCCTTGTTGGTGAACTTTCCGTTATTCCATGGATTGTCGAATGCCTCGACCACTGCACCATGATCGTATGCCGTTGTCGGTGTTGCCGGGTCGTCGTCATCCTCCATAATCTCACAGGATGTGTAGTTAAAGTACACAGGCATTCCAAGCGCCACATGGCTTGCGTTGACCTCCTCTATGAGACTGTTTGCCATGTAATTCCCGATCAGTATCAGGTTGCTGGTGTCCTTCGCAGTACCGGCAGCAGCAGCAGTATCATTGACGATAGATATCCGCCCGCCGGGAACCCCTCCCGCAACAAGCCTAGTTCTGATCTCATTTGCAAGACTCTGGAAATCAGCCGATCCGTCAGGATATACGATCAACGTGTTCCAGACCGTCCGTGAACGTCCGTTTGCTGCTGCAAGGTTCATCGGGAAGCCGTGCATAAACGGCTCAGGGTACAGGTCGTCACCGGCAACGTAACTCTGCACGGTGCATGGTGGCGTGAAACTCGGTCCACCCTCGCCCGGATATATCTGCCTCTGGAAGTCCCAGTGCGCAGTCTCGTTATCCTGCATCTCGATCACGCCGCACAGGTCGTTGTTGGGCACATACCTTCCGTTGAAGTAGAGGTACCAGTAGACCGGTCCCTCGGGGTCTCCGATGAGTCCGTCGATCCCGTAGACAAACGGCTGTCCGGGATGCCCTGGGTTTGGTGTAACCGTTGCCACACTGTTTAATGCATCCCATGGTGTTGTGTTCTCTGGCACAAGTTTTGTGACCTTGAACATCGGAACATCGGCATAGCCCGAGTACTCTCCATTGTATATGGAAATGTCTCCATGGTGATGGGAGTCCCACAGCATGACCTCGATCACTGTCAGGTCCTTTGTTGCATCGTTGTTACCTTCGTCTGACTCAGGGACGGCGCCGGTTGTATCCAGCTTGACCTGTAGGGGGTACGGTCCTCCGTATGGTATGTCGACTACGCAGATGCCTTTCTTATCGGCTTTTGCTGCCACACTCATTGTGACGGTGCACAACAATGTATGCGGGGTGGTAGTAGTGTCCCATACCTCCACATCGAAGTTGTTCGCATCAGCAGTTCCATCGTTTGTGACAGTGAACTGGATTGTTGTGTAGTTGCTACCCTCTGTCGGCAGGAACACAATATCATCCACTGTTACAACAAGATCAGCGTCGCCCGCAACGCCAGCTGCGACTGCAAAAACATCTATCAAGACGATGTTGTTACCTTCATCCGATTCACCAACAGCTCCGTTCGAATCGATGGTCACAGTCAGTGTATGCGACCCAGACGTGGTCGGATGCCAGTTGAACGTTACCTGGCAAGATTGTCCGGGAGCTAAAGCCGGAACCGATTGCGTATCCACAATAACTCCATTATCACGGAGCGTAGCCTGACATGGACCAGACGCTATTTGTCCCTGATTTGTGATCGTCACGGTGTATGCATAGTTATGGCACACCACGTAACCGTGAGTCGAGTTATGACCTGGCAGCACAGGTCCATTAATGGGAACACCAACCAGCTCATGACCAGCTGGCGAAGGACCAGGGTGACCAGTAAGATCTGGCTTTGGCTCATTCTCGAAGAGTATCAGATCAGCCTCGACCCAGTGAACATACTTGTCTTCTGCCCGGGTGTAGTTCGCGTAGTTACCGTTTGCCGCCAGGTAATCTATGGTGCCATTCTTCACCACATACCATCTTGAGTCGAGATATTGCCCCTGCTCATACTCGGTACAGCTACTATCCAGCAGATTACCATTGAACCAGAGACTATCATTATCTCCGGGATCGCCGGTCAGCCATGTGCAGTAGAGCATTGCATAATCCCACGTACCAGTGGTTATGTCGCCGTTGAAGTATGTATGGGTGTAATCCAGCGCAGGATGTCCTCCCGTTGCATACGCCAACGCAGCATGTCCCTGATTGATCCAGTACCGAATCTTAGACTCGCTGCTATTCTCATACACCACGACCAGTTTGAACCCATATATTCTACCATCGAATCCGGATTCAACATCGTACGTATATCCTGTGGCACTGTTAGCCCCGGAGTCAACATAGTCAGTCACATCATACCATATCCAGTCCACCCCATGCGAGGCACTCCATACATTGTCGTTGGTATCCGGATCACCCGTATGGTCAGCCTTGAGCGTCAGGTTGCCTGCACCATCAGTGCAGGTTGCAGAGAGTGTATAGGTCCCCGAGGTATTCGTGTAGTCGACCTTCAGTTTCCCACGATACTCCTCAGTTCCATGCCAGACGCCGGTGTAGAGATATGCAAACTTCACACCAGTGTGTGCAGGTACACTGAACGCCTCTGCGTACCCATTAGGTGGACTTGCATAGTCCGCGCCATGTCCACAGTCGATGTATACATTGCCATGATTTACGATGTCGTTTGCAACCGTACCGTTGTAGGCAAACGCAGCGTTGTCAGCATTGCCCTGGAGTGGAAACCCGTGCCATTCATACATTGCTACCGCTGGAGCACAGAACATCACCAGCAAAATTGATGCGCAGAGCAGCCAGCGAATAGGTCTTGGATTTTCATTCATCTCGTATGTAGTCACCTCTTTTGTTTGTTTGTCTTGCAGTGTAGGATACGATCGCATTTACACCGCGGTTCGTTCGTATCAGTTATACTATAATCTATTATCATAGCACTTGATAGCATGATCATTTAATTCATGTTATATAAACCTTGTGGTTTGGATGATGGATATGAAGATGGTGTAACATTTTCGGAGTTGTTGCGATTTGTGAAAATCGGGATACCACGCAGACACCGACACTATGATTGAAAAAAATCAGGATATGACATCAGTACCTTCACCACCCCGTTCGTTGGTATAACCCGGCTTTTAGCGTTTGGAACCATAACACATACTTTATATGTGGTAGATATGTTCGCGAAACATTAAAATTGCTACCGCAAAAACCAGACCCAATTTTAATTCAAGAGATGGGTTGCCGGATAACGAAAATCAGCAGTATTAATGTTGGTTGATGGCAAGGGTATTGGATGTGTGAATGATATATGAAGCGCGTGGGAGTGAGCGAGCCGCGCGCGATGACGCTTGACCGTGTGTGTAGAGCCGACCAACAACAGAGGATGAACACTATAAACCCTCTGCATACCCAGCACTTGCCCCCCTATAACTCCTCTGCTCCATCCGGTATCCGGTGCATACGAAGAGCAGCAGTACAAGCCAGACAGCGCCCTTCATGATCCACTCCGTGAGCGAAAACATTCCAGCATCCCCGCCCCCGCCCACTGAGAGAAATTCTTTTATTCCCTTCATGACCCTGCCGGTGATTTTCTCGGTATACTCACCGCCTGTCGGGTTGCTGCCGCCTCCGGTTCCTCGGGGTCCGGTCTGGTTCCCAAACCCACCCTCTTCGATTGTGACATGCTTTGTCATCGCATTGTTCTCGGTCTCAATCTCGGTCCAGTCCTCGCCTGACAGCACATCGGCAGCAGCCGTGAGATTGTATGAATGCATAAGCAGCATCGGAGTCCAGTTGTAGAGGTGGAGCGTCATGTTCTCGCCAGCAGGAAGATCAAGGTGCGGGATCCGGACCATCTGCTTTCCGTCGATGTGGAATGTTACATTAAAGTCATGAGCATCGCTCCTGCCGTCGTTTCTGATGGTGGCGTTGATCGAGTGATGTGCGCCTACGACTGTGCTTGCTGGGGCGGTGAGGTTGATTACATTGAGGTCTGGAGGGTAGCGGAGGATCAGGAAGCCATTCGCAGAGAGCATCATACCATCACCCCGGTCCTGTATCTCCGCAACGTTGTCGCGTTTTACAAGATCGTCTTTTATATCACGTTCATCGATGCCAACTGAATCCACCTCCGAGTCACATACGTATGCACCATCCTTAAGTTCCTTGTCATTGAAATATATTCCATTTTTTCTCTTTCCAGCCCATTCCGTATCTCTGTAAAACTCTTCATCCACCTTTTCATTACCATGGTTACCCCATGGAACAACTGTGATGAGGGTCGCATTACTGAGCCCATCAGAATCCGCCATCCCCTCAAAAACCACTTCGGTCGTACAATCATCTGGTAAAAGTGAACTGAAACCTATGTCAGCACCACCACACCCAAGCACATCCGCGCCTTCGTTGATCCAGTATCGTGTCAAGATCCCCTCATCGCTTTCATATACGATTACAAGACTCATGCCAGCTATACATACGTATGCAGCGCCGTGAAGATCGCGTGTCGTGACGGTCACCTCATCAACGCCAGTGACGCGATCCTTTACATCATAGCAATATGCCCCGTATGCGTAATTATGATATGCTTCAGTACCCTCTTCGATCGGATAATCCGAGTAATCCGGATATCTTGGATCCTGTGTCAGCAGATGATCATTGAATTCCACATTGAACTCGGTCGGTTGAGTATATCCGGATGCGTAGCCCCAGTACAAATATAATCTTGCAATCCTGATATTCGCGTCTGCTGGAAGCGGGATGTCCCATCTCGCCTTGTATGTATCGCCACCTCGATAAAGCACGCCATACCAGTGGTCAGAGCTGCGCCAACCGACCCTATCACCCATCTCAAAGATGAAACTACCGTTAACCTCACCATCCGTGTAGGTCTCCAGAGAACTGCCCCCATACCCAAGATCCTTGAAAACCTCCGAATAGATAGTGAGTTCATTATTATTAACCTTTTCATTCAATTCGACAACATCGTCTCCTGAATCTGCTCTTATGATGAATATGTAGCTTCCGGATGTAGGCGGTTCCCATTCAAACTTTGCATAACAATAGTCACGCGGGTTAAGCTTCTTTATGGTATGATTCTCCAGTGGAACCATCTCACCATGGGTAAAATCATAGAGTGTCACATTGAACTTCTCTGGGGTGGGTAGTGTTCCCTCATTACTTATCTGGGTGATAAAGTTGAGCGGACGATCCACCATCAGATAATCTGGAATCGTATGTACTCTCATATATATGTCCGCGCCCATCTCTATGGTCGCGTTGTTATTATCCTCATTGTTCTCCACAATATAATCTCCCTGATCGGCATCTATCGTCAAATTATACGGCGCCTCGTATCCGACCCATGGAATCTCCCACCTCTCAGTTCCACCACCAGAAATATCCCCCACAGATTCGTCCTTTGCATATTCGTATCGATCGATCTCAAACCTCACATTCCTATCACGGTATATCCGCAAATAATCTCCATCCACCCAGTTACTCCAGCTATCAGAGTAGTCCCCTCTGGTGTACTTCTGTAGATCTGAAGACCCTCCGCGTTTCTTGATACACAGTGAATCCCCTCCGACAATCCTCAACTTTTTGAAATGGACTCTGATCGCATCGGCGGCATCAATATCGGTTACATCAGCAGATATTAGCATACCACTCTTTATACGTCCAGAAAACTCAACGTCACGACCGAATCTCACCTCCACATCATCTGCTTTACCGGTTCCGATGTTTTTGATCCCAACCTTAGCTTTTCCATCAGTGGTAAAATGTAGCGCGTCATCCACGGTCAGGTCCGGACAGCGTGCAGTCAAAACCTTGCTGGCAGCATTGTTGGACTCATCGGTCTCGAATGCTGTATTGTCCTGGTCGACTCTTGTAGTGACTGTATAACTGATAGAGCGGTATCCGATGCGTACGTTTGGAAGTATGCCTGTGATGTTGGCAGTCTCACCCGGACGCAGGGTCACTGTGGTTCTGTTGAGCGTTATGATGTGAGCTACCTCATCGATGTTGCAGCCATGGATATTAGCGCCTTTGCCGAGTTTCGGTATCGTAAGCCTGCTGACATTACCACGTACACATTCCCATATATCATCCCCCTCAAAGCCGTAATAGTATGTTGACATGTTGCCGCCCCCATCGTATACACGCAAAAACGTCTTCCGAAATCCACCCACCTCATCTATGGTGGATATTCTGGTAAAATGAACGCCGGTCCAATCCGCCTCCGGGTATGTGGTGATCACCTCATCAAAACCCTTTGTCAGACCTGATCCATGTGGGGACTCATGCGGACGGTATTCGGATTTCAAGGCAGTCAGATCAACCGTAAAGTTGGAGGTTCTGTTGCCGTTGTTTACGACGGTTGCGGTTATGTTCACCGCATCACCCGGATATGGCATCTCCGGGCTAAACATTATATCAGCAGCAGCGGGATCGCGGCATGGCTTTACATATATAGTTTCATTCGCCTCGTTGTTAGACTCATCCAACTCGCCAATCTTGTCATCGGGGTCAGTGATCGCATATATGGCATGGTTACCCGCACTTGAATTGAAACGTGCAGGTGCGTACGCAGTCCCGTTTGCAGCAAGCTTCACTGTGGTTCGATTTATTTTTCTGTACTGATACCGGTCGATCTCGCAGGCAATATACTTATAAGTGCCATAAGCAGTTGGTTTCATGACCCGGTATACGTAAATCTTATCGCTATAAAGCCATGGGGAGATTGATGCAGATCCGCTGATCGTGCACAGCAGTGTTCCATCCTCATCCCGGATCTCAACAACATTGTTTGGTGAAACATCCAGTTTGCTGAAGTGCACCCTTATCGCATCTGCTCCCGGATATCCGGTGACGTATGCATACCCATAAGAGGTTAGTTCATAGCGTGGATTAGCATCCACCCACCCGTGCTCATCGATGATCGCGATATCAACGACACCCTTTCTAAATCCCGTATTCCCAACAATGGCATTGACAGTTATAGGATCACCATCCAGTGGCGTATTATTGGTGTTGATAGGAGATCCATTGGCAGATACAGACATATAAGAAACCAGAAAGTCCCTGCTTGGCCGCACCTCCGCCGTCCCTTTCCTGATGTTGTTCTCCTTATTGTTCTCATTCATGCTGTTTCCGGAATCTGCAAAGACCATGATAGTATGGCTACCTGTGCTCACCTTCTGCCCCATACCAAGAGTCGCCGATTCATTGATGTCGAGAGTTAGGCCGCCAAATCGTGTCATGTTTCCTGCATAAAATCGCAGAGCGATTGAATTTCGGCTGTGACCCTGCACACCAGCATAGATACTGATATTTACGGCATTTCCAATCACGGCAATCCATCTCGATGCCGTGGAGTTGGTAACCGGTGTGTTATTCCCATCAAAGACACTGAGCATCGGGTTTCCGGATATCTCTTCGATATGGACATATATGCACCCGGCATCCACTGTTTTATTATTCCATGTCAGGTTTACCCACCGCTCACCCCACGGGTCCCCCCCGGATATGAAATAACGTTCGCATGATAATGCGCCTTCGAATTTACCGTACTCGTAAAATACATCTGCTGAAAAGTCATTTGCTTGCTTGAATCCCTGATTAGTGATGGTTGCGTTTATCCATGTCTCGCCCCCATCCACCGGATCAACCGGGTTTAACTCAATATTTGTGACATTTAAGTCAGGTGCGTTTACAAAAACATCGGTAGAATCAGCATTGTTCTCTTCGCTCGTCTCAAAGATGGTCTCGTCCGGATCAGCGATAACCTGTATGATGTGGGGGCCGATTGTTGCTTTCCATGTTGTGGAGATATTCAGTGTCTCATTTTGGAGGAGAGTTATATTCACAGACTCGCTTATGCATTTGCCATCCACCTCAATCCGTGCCGCAAAATTGTTAGCCGGAAGGACTCCTGTGTTCTTAATCTGTGCTGTTATGTTTATGATATCCCCATCCACCGGATTTGTGTTGTTCAGTGCCAGATTAGCACTGATGTCAGGTCCCTGCACCACAATGGAGTTCATCAACTCGTTATTTGTTTCATTCAACTCGAGAATAACGTCATCGGGATCCACGAACACGGCGATTTCATGCAGTCCCGAAGGATATACAGTCCGGTTCGCATGGATCGCTTTTGATGTATTCGCTCCGAGAGAAATAGTGGTTCTGTTAAATATCCTGTGGTACTCATATCTGTCGATTTCAGCATGATTATAGGGGTGATCGTACATACAAATTCTAATACTGCTTCCCGGTATCCATTTTGTCCACATGTTCATGGCGTTTGTGCCCCTCATAGTGAGTTGCACTCCGTCATCATTATAGATGCAAAGTTCAGTACAGCCGACTAGAGCCAATTCTTTAAAATGTACCCTCATATAGGCAGCATCTGGCTCTGTTATCGTTACATTCAGTGCATCCTTCTTGAGATTCCATTCCCCGCGCCGTATCTGGTTTCCGCGGTCACAGAAGATGACCGAAACGTTATCCACATCCCTGTCGCCGATGTTTGCAACCGTGGCGGTTATCTTTGTAGTATCGCCCTCTATCAGATCGATGGGATCGATCATCAGACTTTCGACAATCAGATCAGGTGCCTCTATATACACGGGCAGCGTCATGCTGTTGTTCGACTCATCAGTCTCCAGTGTCCGGTTGTCATGATCAGCCGTGACATTGATGGTGCAGTCACCAACCATACTTGCATTCCACGTCACACTCACATAACATTCGGAATTGACCAGGTGGGTGCCAGAGTATATCTGTGTGGTGTCGGTGCTGTTGTTCACACAGATGGAGACCTTGGTGCCCCCCGTTCTTCCGAAATTTCTGATGAGTGCGCCGATTGTTGTCTCTTCGGTCTCTTCGTCCTGAACAAACGTTATATTCGTAACCGAGAAGTCGCGTGTGGGGCTAACCCTGACGATTTTGTTGATGTGGTTATTGCTCACATTTATATCAGTATTTTCACATGGGACAATCTCAACCCCTATGACATGATTTAACGTGGCTTTCCCTTTACTTTCATTCCATGTGTCTGCAGTCCAGATGGCAGTGACTATGGTTGTGACGTTACCATCGAGGTGTGGGACGTACTCTGTGTGGAACAGGTTTGTGTCATTTGAGAACTTGACCTTGAAGCTGCTTGCGTTTCCATGTCCGAGATTTGTTATGTCAGCCGTTATGGTCTCCTGATCCCCATCATACGCCGTATCATTCATGGAAACGTTTATGGCAAGGTCGATGTCAAAATTCAGATCTATACTGTCATTTGTACCGCCGAGCTGTGCCCACAGTGTATGGTTTCTCTCAGTCACATTCCATTTTATCATAAAGTTCTTTGTTTCACCCGCGATAAGTGTCACTGGCATACTGCTCATCAGTGCACCCGATTCGATGGTAGCATACCCAGGTCTTTGCCCTGTTTTATTTATGCCCCCGTACCATATGGTGATGTTGCCGCCAGCACCCCATCTCGACCATGAGTCGATTGGCGTGGGGCCGTAACCATTCCAACCCTCGTCACTGCTGTCATCGAGTGGATTCATATCGTCATCATAAACCTCGTATCCGCTTTCTTTATAGCTTGTATGGTCGATTTCACCAAAGAAATGAGTGCTCATATTGAGGGCATCCGGATTGGATATCGTGCATCTGCCCTTTTTAATATGCTGCCCCCCGCTGATCGTATAAACCGTATGATCCACATCATATATCCAGAGTGTGGTGTTTACCGTCCTGTCTTCATTGTTTCCGGCGGTAACGATCATGTTATAATCGGAATCCAGGGATATATTGACGGTCAGATCCGCGGGCACTACGGTTACATTCGTCGTAGTGGTTACCTCGTGGTCGTCACTGTCTGCCCTCCCGGCACTTACCTTTATGCTGCGGATGTCTGATATATTGGTGGGACCAGCGAATAACAACGCTGGATTCCAGACAACTTCTGTAGAATTTTTGCTATCAGCATCGACATATAATTCGTTCTCTCTGAATAAATCACCATCCAGATAAAATCTCACACTGGCAACCCCGCTTCTGCTACCATCATTTTTCACGGTCGCGAAAATCGTCACAGCCTCATCTTCCTCCGGATCGGCGGGATAGGATGAGACGTTAAACAGATCCCATGGATTCGCCACAGATGCTGTAAAAGGTAGTTCATTGTTTGTAAGATTGTTATCCGGATTGTCGCATCCGTCAATCCTGATCGTGCCTGCATAGTTCTCACGGATGGTTTCATTCGAAAGGTCCCATACCACATCTACAGTACAATTCTCGCCGACACCAAGACCGTTGATGTTCGCTCTACCAAATAATGAATCATTATAATAAAACTCAACAACGAATTTATCTGCCGGTATTGCGCCAATATTTTCTATGGTTGCGGTTACATTGAATAATAAATCATCCTTTCCGTATACATTAAATGCTTCATCTTTACCATACACCGTTTCATTTAATATATTGAGGTCTGTGCCGTCCACGAATATTTCCGTACCGCAGAAGATGTTGTTTCTTTCGTTAGACTCCGCTATTCCGTAATCCGGATCAACCACCACAGTTATCATACAGTCGCCAGCCAGATTTGTTTTGCTGGTATTCCAGTGGACGGTCGCATACCCCATACCACCTGCACCAACAGAGATATTACTAACGGAAATATCTCTGTTTTCAGGCACATCTGTACTGTTTGCCATAAAAGCAACATCCACACTCCCTGCTGCATTCCCAAGATTTTTGATCGTGGCGTTTAGCTCCACTATTTCGCCAAATTTCACTGAGTCTGGGGGGGTTGCATTAATATTCGTAACCGTGAAGTCGCATGCCTTTACACGTATCAGAATGACCGCTTCATTGTTCGATTCATCCAGTTCATTTATTTCATCACCCGGATCGACTATAACGGTCATCGTCCGGTTGCCTATTGAACCATAATCCTTGATATTCCATTCTACCGCAACACATTGTATGCTATTGCCTGTTTCAAACAAAAGTTCGGTTTCATTGATATCACGACTGGGATACCAGTCATGGGCATTCCTGTAGAATTTAACGCTCACAGGACAATCTCGATTGGCAAGATTCATAGCCTCGATTGTGGCATTTACCGTAACAGTCATACCACATGCCAGTTCGAGTGGATTGCACGGCATGCCATCGAGAGCAAAGGTGACGTTTGTAATATTGAAATCTCTCGAACGATTTACAGACACACTCAAACTTCCCTCGTTATTCGTCTTATTCGTCTCCCATATCGTGCCATCCGGATCGATGATCACCCTGATAGCATGCTTGCCACAACTCGCATACCAATATGCCAAAAGAGTATCCGAATCTCCAGCGCCCAGACTCATCACTCTGGTGTGAAAAGCATTATTGTTGTCATAGAATGCAACCGTGAAGTTTTCTGCAGAATCGTTTCCCTGATTTTTGATGGTCGTATTCACACCTATAATATCACCGTCGAGCGGTGTTTTGTTGAGAGTGATACCATCCATGACCACAAGATCGATATCGGTGAATCTGACATATACATCTGTACTTCGGTTGTTGTTACCCTCATCAGTCTCATTGATAGCCCCGTCAGAATCTGCTATGACCACTATGGTATAGTTTCCTTCATGATCCGGCAGCCAGTTGAAGTTGATAGATCGGTCACCTCCTGGACCTATTGACGGTATGTGTACCGCCCCGGTCGGTATCCCGTCGTTCACGAAGAGAGCCGCCTCAAACTCACCGGTGCATGCAGTGCCATTGTTTGCGACAACCGCCACAATCGTGCTATTCCTACCGGCATAAAAACCCCCGGGAGGTAATATCCCAGATACGGTCAGATCGACCGATCCTTCGTTCAGATCGACCATTGCGGCGCCATCCGAAACCTCCGCATTAGTTATGTTGCACATGGTGCTATTGATCAACACGCCATCCTTGCTCGCATTGATCTGTAGCACATCGCCTGCGCTTATGTTCGCAACATCGAGCATGAGTTGATAATAGTAATGAGCAGGGCGCGTTTCAGCCGTCCACTGCATGCCTGTGTTGGGATTGGTTATGTTCACCACAGCACCTGTGCACCCGCTGCGGTTTTCATAAAAGACCCACCCATAGACCATGAACAGAACAGGCTCTGTGGTATTCGAACTGCTGTATTCAAGCACCCTACTTCTGTTTACAGGTGGTGGTAGCATGGTCACGTCCCATAACCACTCCTGTATATCAGTGCCGTTAGCATTGCTCGCTCTCGCAGAGACGTTCCAGACACCAGTTGCAACGTTTGTGTGCGTGTACGACGCATCGGTCACGCTAGCGTTCGTCTGAGCCGGTGAGCCATTGATCAGCCACGTGACATTCGCAACCCGATCGATCGTGACGTTGAATCTCCGCGCCGCATTCTCGATATCACGAATCTGAGATTCGGGAGCATATCCTGTGATTATGGGTGCTATCGACTGGAGCATCATATCAAAGCCGAATATCCCGCCACTCTCGAGATCGCCCAGACCGATCGTGTGGTTTGTGGTGTCAAAGACTGTGCCATCGGTAACGCTCCACCTGAGCACGTCGCCAGCATTCACATCCGCAAGCGTGAGGACGGTCTGATAGTAATTAAAGCCAGAGACCGTATCCGCACACCATGCCCCCCCCGTGTCCGGATTCGTTATATTGACGATCGGACTGTTGCACGGAGTACCATCCTCGTACAAGACATGCCCGAAGATCAAGAAAGATGTCAGATTCTGATCGGCAAGATATCCATTGCTCGAGTTGACTATGCCGACTCCTGCGGCGCACAACATCATCAATCCGAGCAGCAGATACCATGCTTTCATACAAACTAACTGGCTGCCTTTTGCAGGATCATCAGTGCATCAAGCGAGGTAACCTCACCATCTCCACTCACATCAGCCACATCGCTGTATTCGCCGCTTGCAGCCATCTGCATGGCGATTGCGGCATCATCTGTCGTGACAGTCCCATCGCCGTTGATATCGCCAGGCAATGCAACACCCGATGTTCCCCGCACCATCAGGACCGCATTACTCGCGTATATTGGTGTGTGCCGATCACGTTCAAATCCGACTGTATTGTCGCTTGCTTTCAGATTGGCGCTGATATCCCGTTCATCCACACAGACCTTGCTGCCCGGATATGCCTCTACATTCCATGCATCGCTCACAACGGTCTCGCTGTTTATGAGCAGATTGCTGTGAGATTTTTCCGGTGTCACAACAGTAACCAGTGTTGCACTGGTGACCTCCGTGGTATCGATCGCTCCTGAAAAGGTCACGGTCGCGGTTGCTTCTTCTGTTGATACGCAATAACACTGCCATGCATTGAGTATGTCAAAGCCTTCCGTGATCCAGAGTTTCATCCGGTTGTCCGGATTCTCCGTGGGGTCATCATAGATGACAAGCAGCATCCCCCCATAGAGCGTTGCAGTTCCAGATGATTGGATGTTGCTGACCTTCACCGCGTAATCACCAGTTCCTGTTACCTGCGCGGTCACATCATAGACATAAGTTCCTTTCGGAGTGTTTCCGGAACTTGCAAATGGCACCTGATCGATATATGAGCTACCAGGTGTGCTATACGAGGTACCTGCAACATCCACATCAAATGATGCCTGACTTCCAGGTGGTGTGTCCGAGCTATCATACCAGTACAGATACAACCTTGCCGCTTCCACGGTCATGCCATCCGGTACCGCGATGTGATGAACTCTTGTAATGCTTGTGTCAGCAGCCAGGTTAGTCATTTTACCGCTTACATTATATGCAACACCACCATACATCTCCACCCCCTCGTAACCGGTCAGCGGAGTCAACGGGTCTTCAGTATCGCAATCAAAGTTCTTGCTTGCGAAGCCATTTACGTAAACAGACGCGTCTTCCTTTAATAATCCGTTATTGGTCTCGTCCTCCTCTGCAATGTCTGTGTTGCCGTCAGCAGTTGCGGTCAGGGTGATGGGTTTGCCCGTGCTGATGGAATCAGGTGCGTATTTGGCACAGTCGGGAGTCCACGTGATTGTAACCGTTTCACTCTGGTCCACCGACAGACCGCTGGATATGGTAGCGCAACCTATCTGTGTACCATCAACAGCAAAACAAACATCGAACGCACCAGTAGCGTTGGACACTCCGATATTCCCAACATTCACCTGAATCTCATTGGCTTTGTTGACAAAAATAGCTGCTCCGGCGCTGGAACAATCCGGGTTCAGGGTGATACTCTCCACGACCAGGTCCGGCGCTCCAATCGTGATATTGCGTTCGAATCCGCCTTCTGATCTCTGTAGTTCGCTCACGACATGATCAAACTCGGCTGTATTGAGCGTGCCGCCGTCACCGGCACGAAAGTGCAGCACATCATCTACGTCTATATTATCAGAATCGGTCAAAACCTGGTAATAGTTGGAGCCGCTGTTCGTCTCCACATCAAACGTCTTGCCGGTGTTAGCGTTCGTCATCTCTATAATAAGGTCATTTACAGACGCGCCATTGTTGTAATCGACCCAACCATAGACCAAGAACGAAGTCTCCGGGGCTGCGAGTCCGTTACCTGGCAGTAGTGCACCAGCAGTACTGGTGATCGTCAGTATCAATAATGCATGTAGTATTTTCATTATAGTTCACACCTAATGGTTCTTCGGTTGTATCGTACCAGCCTGCGCCGGCATGTTCTCGCTCCTGAAATAGATCAGAGCATCATGGTGCCAGATACGACGCTGCTCGTGAATATTATTGCGGAGGTCAGGGCTACATCCGTCTTTGGAACGGCAAGTCGATCCATATCGTTGGTTGGGTTTGCTGGTTTCGCCGATGCGCACACTCCCACTTACGTCTATGTTGTCGTTCACAATCATGCTGTTGGATTCATACGCTGCGCCTACTGCACACAGCAGCCAGCAGGTATGTTTTGGGTTTTTAGCCATTGTTCTTACTTGACCTCGCTCATCTGTTTAGCTTGCATGGGCGGATGCACGACCGTGTCGCTGTTCGTTCATATTAGCCATACTCGAATTACATATCATAGCATTTGGTAACATGGTTGTTAAGAATCATGATATATAAGTCTTGCGAATATCAGAGTTATCACACGATCTCGTGCTGGTGACATTGTTTTGAACTGTTGTTTGCCCTCGCATAGTGGAAGCCACTTCGTGTTTCTAACACCTCGAAACCGGCAGCCCCGCGCCCACGGGTGCCAAGCAACTTATCCGGATATTCCCTGCCAATTGCATGAGTCATCTGAACCTGCCGATCAGATACACCACACAGAGCATAAAGGGCATGAGTGCAATCTCGTATAATACCGGCACATCCGCCGAGCGCGGCTCTGTCCCGGCACCCCCTTCCAAAGGTGCGGCATCCGCGCCCTGAAGAGACCCGGTAACCTCGATCGTCGGCATCCCAAGTGATGAGGCATAACTGTGATCACTTGCAGCAAGTATGATTTCAGGGGGCGCGAGTGTCACATTCCCGGGAATTGAAAAATTAATCATATATTCGATCTCACTTGTCTGGTTTCCTGAAAGCGTTGCATGAAGCGTTGCATTTCCCGAGACCAGATTGGCGCCGGGTGGTATAACCTCAGTCAGATCAATGACTGCGTCCGCATTTCCGGTATTTCTGACATTCAGTGTAACCGTGACCGGATCACCGAGTGAGACTTTTGTAGGATACGCGGTCTTGTTCATGATTATGTATGCCCCGTCCACCGTGATCGTCTGGCTACTCGACCATACGCTGACGTTCTTTCCTGCAATCACAAACTTCGCTTCCGCGCCCGGAACATAGAATACGCCCGGTCTTACAGGTTCTATGTGGTATGAAAAGCGGGCAGACTCGGATGGCGTGATATTAAACCTCCAGGATGGGCTCTCGTTACCACATAGTCTGAAACCCTCGGGGACGGTGTCGTTTAATTCGATCTCGAGCTCCTCTTCTCCAATGTTTTCGAGATCGATACGTACCCACACCGCCCGATCCATCGATATGTGGCTGTTCACCGTCTTCCTGACCGTAAGGTCGAATCTCGGCAGCACAAGAACTCCGGTTGACGCGGACTCTGTATACATAACGCCCTCCTCATCAAACCCGGTCGCATTGGCAACGATCTCGAACAACTCGCCTTCATGATCACTGACCCATGATGGAACCCGCAGTGTTGTGTGAAACGTCTTCTCGTCATCGTCAACCGTTAGGTTGCTGTAATGTCTGGTAAGGTCATCGATCGCCGAAAGATCGCCTGGATCGATTGTGATGTCCACGTGCTTGAGGTCTGCATCGTTTTCCCCGTCATTCTCGATCGTAACCTTGATACGGATCTCTGAGTCCCGCGCAGTGTATGCCTCGCAGTTGGTCTCGATCTCGAGTGATATCTCTGGCTTTGCCCGCTCCCAGAACTCGATGTTAATTAATGGGTTCTCCCAGTCGGTTGGGTTTCGCGATTCCGGACTATCCTCGGTTTCGTTGTATATCACGATCGTGACCTCATCGTTCCAGTTAAAGCAATCGCAACAGTCTTCTTTATTTAGCCATTTGCAGTACTCCGGAGTTGCCTTATTCGCCACGCACGATGCGTTGAGCACAGACTCGTTTAAGAACTCAACCCCTTTCCACAGCGATACGAGGACCTGATCAGTCTCTGACTGGTAATCCACAAACTTGACTGTGTAGCCGCTCACCTCATATGTATCGCCCATGTAGAGCGCAACACTCCCGACATTTGTCCAGTACTCAGGATCGCTCGCATTGAGCGTAGAAGCAGATGCCGTCTGCACCAGTGCCGGTGTCAATGCCACCAGTGCGACGCATATCAGGACCGTCCGTGCCAGCCGTCTGCCCAACCGTCATTCCTCCTCAACATACACGGTTGCGCCGCCTTCGGTCTCATACAAACTGGCGACCAGTTTCCCCATTGATGTGGTCGTCTCATCGGTCATGTTCAGGATCTCTATCTCGGTTTCGTTCTTGATGATGATCTGCATATCATCCTGCCCCGGATTCTTAACAATCGTGACGTCCTGACTCGTGAGCAGCTCAGGCATGTTGACATACATCATCATCATGACGAGGAGCCCGACTGCAAAGATCATCGCCACGTCGAAGAGATTAGCGACACCCGACAATGGGTCATCGTCCTCCTCAGGAGTTTCTGTTCTTTTTTTCATGAATCGCATAATCGCCTACACCTCCACAACCCTATCTTGCAGAACAGCGTGCAAAACGCCCATAGCGCCAACAGATGATTTTTCGACACGCCCCATCTCAATCCACTCGCCGCCTGTAAAGATCTTGATATTACGGGATTTATCGATCTCTATGCGCTTGATATCCGAATACGGAACCTCGAAATTGGATCCATCGTCGGATAGGATTTTGTTCACAGGCATTCCTTCGAGGTCTCTTGATCTGCTCCTTGCACGCCCCTTTATCGAGTATATCGTAACAGCGAACACTGCACATATAAATAAATTAATAAGCAATAAATAATTAAATGGCACGTTGAGTTCGCCGACATTCATCGCGACGATAATCACTGCATTCACTATCACGATCGCCCCCATCCAGAGAGTGGAGTTCGCAACGACCGAACCTGCGGTTTTCGCACTGATCAGTCCGGATCTGTTGAATATCAGGGCGCGGTGGACAGACTCTCCCGATCTCGAGACGATCGTTCCGATGACGCCGAGACGATCGTTCTCATCTGGTTTCGGACGCACAACCGGCATTGGTGCTGGCATTGGTGCTGGCA
>QMVM01000008.1 GCA_003661105.1 Methanosarcinales archaeon
CGTCATACTCTTATATTGGTCGTAAATTACTTAAAGGTATTTGTCCAATAACGGTATGTATCGAAGGTGAATTGTGTAGTTATGATGGAAATTTATTGGTCGTAACAATGGTGAGATATATCTTCTGATATGTGGTGTATGTGAGCGAGAAGCGGTCTGCTGCAACTGATTCTCTACTACGATGCAGTCAAAAATTAGTGATTAAGTGTGGGAAAGGTGTGTTTAAATTAGCTCATCACACACTCGATAAGTCGCAGGAACCCCCACCTTGCCAGATAACCTCACGACATGCCGCGATCCTCAAACGCCCCAAAACCGCTCGACCGCAGAATCCTCCGGTCGCGGGTGATGATAAGCCCCTCGACTCCGTCCAGACGCTCAACGAGTTCCATACCACCCACCTCACCGAGCACGAACACCGCGGTCGCCAGTGCATCGGCGTCGGTTGCATTTTCTGCAATGATCGTTGCGCTTAACAGTTTATCGGTTGCATATCCGGTCTTCGGGTCGATGATGTGTGATGCCCGCGCCTCCTCGCTGAAATACCGCTCATAATTCCCGCTCGTTGCAACAGACATGTCATGCAGGTTTAGGATGGTTATATGCTCGGTTCTGTTCTTAGGATTACGAAGAGCGACATTCCACGGCTCATCTTTGGTCTTATAACCCATCGCCCTGATATCACCGCCGGCATTCACGAGCGCGTGCTCTATATGATGCTCCTTTAACACCTCAATCGCACGGTCGATCGCGTACCCCTTTGCAATGCCTCCAAGAGTGATCCCCATCGATCCCTGACTAAATGAGATGCTGCCGTTTCCAATCGTGATATTTTCATAGTTCATCAGTTCCAGCGTCTCGTTGATCTCATCACTGGTCGGGGGAGATCCGGCGCGCATTCTCTCTTTCCACAAATTTATAACCGGTAAAACAGTGATGTCGAACGATCCGTTGGTTAATTCCGAATATCTGACCGATTTAGTAACGACATACCGCAAATCAGAAGATGCATCCGGAAGAGACCCATTATCGTTCAGTCTTGTAACCTCGCTTCCTTCTTCGGTACAACTCATCAGATGCTCGATTTTGTAGACCTCCGCAAACGCGCAACTGATGGCACGGTCTGCTTCGGATATGTCAGGATGCATCACCGTAATGGTCACATCGGTGTTCATCGAAACCCTCGTATCCTCGATGCGGTGGGTGTTTATGCACCCGGATGCTGCGACTACCACGACTAGCAGAACGACAAGGATTCTTTTATTCATCCTATCGTCAGGGGTTCAGGAGCAATATCCACGATACGAACCAGAGGATCAGGGTCATGAAAGCGATATAGAACCAATCCTTCCATGTAAACTGGTTTGCATCCATTCCCATGTATAGGTAAATGGGCTTCTGGATGTAGAATGCCATCAGTAGCAGCAGCAGTGAGAAGTTAGCTTCCGGTGGTGTTGGATCCAGGAAACGATAGCATATTATGCCAGACACAATCCCAAAAGCGGATGATACAAGGGTCTTCTTGATGCCATCGACGTGCCGCTTGTGTCGGTCGATTGGAGGTATGACAGCTTCAGCGGATTCCTTCTCTTCCGCCGTCTGTCTTGCAATCTTTTTTTTGCTCATCAAACCAGTGATGGCGTGATCTCCTATCAATGTTGTGGTTTCGAGATTCGTGGATGCGATCTGCGAAGCAGCGGCGAAGCCAGCGGCGCCGAAGGCATAAGGATATGCGGCTCCACCACAAAGATTTAGCTGACTGACGAGAACCAGACAACAAGGATAAATGATGATATGATCTTCCCAGCCGAATACAAATGCGTGGGCGCGATTCGCACCGATGAGACACTCTCTGACGCGCACGACGAACTGCTGCGCCGCAAGACCCGCCAAACCGCAGAGTCTGAGATATACTTCCTCTCAGAGTATCTGCTCATCTTTGCGACGGACGGCTGCGCGGTCTACAGTGTGACAAGCGAAGGAAAAGGGTTATTCAGGACTGTAACATCGCTTGCCCGGATCGCATCTGGAGTTGAGGTTGTGCAATACGGTAAACTGGTAAATATGCACAACCGTACCGAACTTGTGAAAACAGCATACGGATGCTGCACGGATGCGGTTAACACAGTCATCTTCAAAAGCGTGGACCAGCATCTCACATTTGTGCACAAGCCCGATCCGGGCAACCTTCTCGAGATCGATGTGCTCGATGTTATTCCACCGATTCCTGGCTGGCTCACATACATGGTCGGGCGGTTAAACGACTGTCTGCTCGGCGAACTCGGCGTCGTATTCACAGAGAACATCCTGGACCTGCGGCAGTTCGAAAGAGAGGATGCGGTCTTCCCATGCTTCACGTCAGGTCTCTTGGGGCGATACCTGGATAGCGAAGCGATAACGGCGCCTGCCACTCTGATCGGATGCGACATCTCAAAGATGATCCTCGAGGCGCGTTTTCCCGGCCTCGACTACAAATTCATTAACATCTGCTCGCGGACATCAGACCTGTACCAGATCACAAAGCCATTCATCGCACGGTGCTGCCAGTCCGAGCACTCCGGGCTTATCGAGATCGATGGCATCGACGGCGTGGTCGTGCACTGGGCCGCGTCCGGCTACGAGGTCGCAGATGCGCTTCGGGATCTGGTACGAAAGATCCGGTCATGACCATGATCATCGGGATCACAGGCACGCCCGGAACCGGGAAGACGTCTGCATCCGCTCTTATCGGGGGCGTGCTCGATCTGAATGAACTCATCAAAACTGAGGGGCTGTATCACGGAACCGATGAAGCGCGGGACTCCCTGATCGCTGATATGGACGCGGTGTACGATCGTGTCTGCGGAATTGCACGAGGCGGGGGTGGGGATGGGGGTGGAAATCTCGTCATCGAGGGGCATCTCTCGCATCATGTCAGTGATTCCGCGATCGTGCTCCGCCTCGCGCCCGACGAACTCGAGAGGCGGCTTATGGCGCGGGGGTATTCCAGGGCAAAGATCTCCGAGAACGCTCTTTCCGAGGCGGTCGATGTGATCCTTGTCGAGGCGGTGGACTGGTGCGATAGGGTGTACGAGATCGATACTACCGGTAAGACGGTGGAGGAGGTTGCTGATGCGATCAAAGGGATTCTTGATGCGATCGGTCGCGGAATCGAGATCGATGGATATGAGCCCGGATCGGTCGACTGGCTGGACTCGGAAGCCTCGTGTCTGGTTAACTTTGATTATGGTATATGATGTAGCATGACCTGCCCGCTGCTGGTGGTTGCGGCGGTCGTGGCGGTGGTTGTGTGCGACGGCACGCCGATTCAGGATGCGATCTCTGGAATGCCAGATCAGCAATATCAAGTTCGTCAAATATTGACTCTCTGGCATATCCACCTGTACTATTCGAGCAATAACAACACCCTCTACCACAATAACCTCATCAATAACACTGATCACAACGCATAGGGCGCCGACACCAACACATGGGACTCTGGCTCCGAAGGCAACTACTGGAGCGACTACAACGGCACCGACCCGGACGGAGACGGCATCGGCGAAGACCCGCACCCGATCCCGGGCGGCGGTGGCAGCACAGACCGGTTCCCGCTCATGCAACCATGGACTGTCACACCGCAAAAAGGCGACCTTAACTCTGACAGCTACATCACCCCCGCAGACGCCGCGATCGCGCTCCAGCTCGCAGCAGGCGGTTCCGCCTCGTGCGATCACGCGACGCTTGCCGCCGCAGATGTTAGTGGCGACAACCGCGTCACCTCGCTTGACACGCTCACGATCCTGCAGGCGGCGGCAGGGGTGATAGAATTGTAATAACCCAACGCAAATTCACAGCCATAGGAGAGCTGATTAAAATGGACGATTTCGAGGTATGAAACGATCGTAGTTTTTGTTTGGATTTAGTGGACTTCCGCAGACAGAACACCAAGTTGAGGACATAGTCGTGAATAAAAGGAGTTTTACTCTGTTTATCGGGATGTATGGCAATACCTGAATGATTTTTCCATTTTCCACTTCTTTCGCAAGTAATTTATTGAGGGGGCTGTTGCCTTTTGGCATATATACAATATATTGGTTTCAGATCTATTAAATCTTTTGGTATGTATGTATATAAAATTATAGCAATATATTAATGGCATAATTAGCTATTGATGGATTTGATCGGTTACCGGAAGCTAATAAAAAGTCTCTCTGAAATAGGCTCCATTGTCCATCTGGAGATAATTCGAAAGTCGCATTTTCAGTCCAGCAACCGAGCAGGAACTTGATCACGTTATCTATAAATCTATCAGGACTCCCGATGGACCATATATTCTGCCCACGCCAGCAGGAGGTCCTTGTACCTTGATTCGGGTATCGTTGCTATCTGCTCTTTCGCTTCATCAACGTAACTGTCAGCAAGTGCCCTTGTGTACTCGATGCTTCCGAGTTCGGATAGAATATCCACAACCTCGCTTACCTCCTCGGCAGATGCATTCTCGTCGCCGAGTATCCGGGACATACGCCTCTTCTGCGCCTCATTTGCATTCGAAAAGGCATGGTACACGATAAGCGTCCGTTTCCCTTCCCGGATGTCAGAACCAACAGTCTTTCCGAGCTTCTTCGTATCCCCAACAACGCCAAGGATGTCGTCCTGCAACTGGAATGCGGTGCCGCACCTGCCTGTAAACTGCGATATCGACCGGACCAGTTCGTTTCGCGCGTCTGTTGTGGACAGTCCGATCATTGCGCCGGCAGCCCCTGCAAACTCATACAGTGCGCCCGTTTTTCTCCACAGCATCCCGAGGATCTTATCTTCGCTTAACGATTCGATCGGAGCTTTCGAATACTGGACATCAAATATCTGCCCGGAGAGCAGCGTTAGCACGACATCGGTCTCCATCATCCGGATCAGGTGCAGCACAACAGCCGGGTCGACGCCGCGCTCAGCAAGTTCGGATAAGAGTGAGACCGACCAGCCCTGCTGGACATCGCCTGCAAGTATCGCAAGCGATGTGCCGTAGTGTGCAGCATTGTCGCTATCATAGTCAAGATCTAGCCCCCTCCTGCGAAACTCCTCGTGCACCGTGTATCCGCCGCGCCGCATACAATCCCGGTCGATGACATCATCGTGCACAAGCGTCCATGTGTGGAATATCTCGGTAGCGGCCGCTGCAGGAAGTGCGATCTCTTCATCGCCACCGGCAGCGCCGCACGAGAAGAGCAGCACGGCAGGCCGCAGCGATTTCCCGCGCCTCCTGCCCAAGTACAAGTACACCGAGTCGTGAATCACTTCGGGCGCGAACCGCTCCTGATACCGGGCGGATGTGAGATACTCGTAGACGAGATCGCCGCGCTTTGCAAGCTCTTTCTCAAATTCATTCATGTTAATCATCCAAGAACTAACTCCTCCCCGTTTCTGAGCAGGTGGAGAGTATCACCGAGTACGTACCCTGTACTCTCAGCCATCTCGATATAGGAACTGTGCATTATGAGGTTTCCGTGTGCAGGGATCACATGTTCCGGATTTATCATGCGCAGCAACTCCCAGTGATCCTCCTTCGATGCATGTCCTGAGACATGAACTCCATCATATATGCGCGCTCCGCGCATCCTAAGTTTCGTCTCGAGCGCGTGCCTATTTGCACGCGTGCTTGGTGTTGGAATCACATTTGCAGAAAATATTACCTTGTCACCGCTCTCAATCTTGTAGCCCGTATTATCCATCGATATTCGCTCAAGCACCGCACCAGGCTCCCCTTGATGCCCTGTTACGATCGGAAGATACTTCTCCTTTCCTTCGGATGCGATTCTTGCAAACGCTTTATCTATGTTCTTCCGCACGCCGTATATCCTCAGATCTTCCGGAAGCTGGACATACCCCATTTTCGCTGCCAATTTTACATATTTATCCATCGAGCGCCCCATAAGTACGGGAATACGATCCATCTTCTTAGCGATTTCCAGTGTAGCAGCGATCCTTGCGATGTGAGACGAGAACGTGGTCACGATGACTCCCGACTCGGTCTCCTCGGTACCGGTGAGCACATCGTTGAGCATAGCCTTTGCGATCCGTTCTGACGGTGTCTTTCCAGTGATGGCGGCATTGGTACTCTCTGTGATCATCAAAAAGACGCCTTCCTTGCCGATCTGCTTGAGCCGCTTTAAGTCTGGTGGCTCTCCGAGCGTCGGCGTCCTGTCCATCTTGAAGTCGTTGGCATACAGAAGAATGCCCCGCGGGGTGTGCACCGCAATAAAGACACAGTCAAGTGTGCTGTGCTGGACCCTTATGAACTCTATCGAGAGGTTTTTTGAAACCTCCCTTGTCTCGCCAGCGTTCATCTCGACCAGTTCATTCTCTGCCGGGAACTTCCGTTCCGACTTGATCAACTGTTTGATAAGGCCGATCGTGTACGGGGTTGCGATGATCGGGGCACGGTACCTGTGTGCCAGTTTCGAGATTGCCCCTATGTGATCAAGGTGCCCGTGTGTACAGACGATTGCACGAACCGTGCCGTTCACCCCCTTCATCACAGTATCGTCCGGTATCGCGCCTATCTTGATCAGATCGAGCGAATGCATCCGTTCGATCTCCACATCCTCATGAATCTGTACCTGATCGAGACGGAGTCCCATATCAAATATGATGATGTCGCCACCGATGTGCGCCGCCGTCATGTTCCGGCCCATCTCATTATATCCACCAACTGCAATAATTCCAATATCGTCCAATTATAGTCCTCCATGTGAAAATATTAGTATCATGAAAAAAGTGTAGACGTGAGGCGTCTTAAGGGATGTGGTGGGTTTCCGGATTTTGACTCTTTGGTAATTCTCGTAATGTCCACCTCACTGATAAATTGAGCAAATAATAAAACACCCCATGTAATATACATTAGGTATGATCTATCAAGTAAAATCATATATTCGTGATAAAATCAACACCAGGAGATGGCTGCGCCGATGCTCTCGCATTCACGAATGGTGCCGAATGCCGCGAATCGCACGAATTCACTTTTCACAAAATCAGAGTGATTTCACTGAATACTTCGATTGTGCCGGGTGTTGGCTATAAGCCCCGAAATTTCGATAATCCTGGAAGCTGACGTTCTTTGTGCAACGGAAGGCAGCATTCGCACCACCGTTAGCCAGGTCATCCGGTCTTGAACTACAGTAGGGAGCTCTGGGGTCGTGCGAGGCGATGTGATTCCGAGCGGGGTATAAGACCGTAGCATGGTGCCAACGGCTTTGCTACGCTACGCTTCGCATTATCAAACGGGGACGTTTGGGTTCCCGGGAGGCCCAATGTGCTCTCCTTGTTCCCCCTATTGGGGAATGAGTATGTGCTATCAAGCCTACAACTGGCAAGATACCGCAAAAAAGCATATTGGGAGTCTGATCAGCCCATAATACCGTTGAAACGGGGTAATGCCTGTGGGGGAAGGGGCTGACAGTTGAACCGTTGGGACCTGGGCACATCTTCCGCACTCAGATGCGGGTTAAGGATGATAACAAAACCGTACCCACAACCTATCTGAAAGGATGGAGAGGTTCTTCCGAAGAGCCGGATGATGGGAATCTTCACGTCCGGTTCTGTGAGGGGATCTATAGTAACCTTTGAGGCTATTACCTCAAAAAAGGTGCGCTATGGGATTTACTCGACATCGAGTAAATCACGGGATTTTTAGACAGTGCCGTGTTACGGTAGCACCATCCAGCCCATCCCACCAGGCTCGATCTCGATGATCTGTTCTCCACTCTGGTAGACTCTGATCACACCCGACTCGGAGACGACAACCGCAACCGCCTCGGTTTCAGCGGTGATCGCGGCTGATGCTGCATGTCTGCCGCCAAGACCCTGCTGGATGCGCACCGATCTGGCATCCACATCGAGATACCTGCCTGATGCGCAGGCGACCCCCTCACCAGATATCACGAAAACGCCGTCCAGTTGCGCAAATTCCTTAAACGTCTCCCAGTTTCCATGATCTGTGATTATCAGGTCATGCTGGTCGTGTCCTTTGAATGGGTTTAACAGGAGTTGGTGTGATGCGTGCAGAACGTTCTCCGCATCCCCTATAACGAAGGCGGTGCCGATATGTCTTCCTTCTCTTCCTTCGAGTGCAAGTTCGAGTGCAAGTTCCATAACTGCGCGGAACGCGTCCGAATTTACCAATACCTCGCGTTCTTG
Source organism: Methanosarcinales archaeon (assembly GCA_003661105.1). Lineage (GTDB taxonomy): Archaea > Halobacteriota > Methanosarcinia > Methanosarcinales > Methanogasteraceae > Methanogaster_A. Next base: position 8,173 of record QMVM01000008.1, read on the forward strand.
CAGCGATTTTACTGCATAACTCTCTCTTGGATCGTATACAATGATCGAATCAAAACTTGGACCATCGATCACCCCGACGACCACACCGCTTATCGCGCCCTTCAGATACCCCGCGACAGCGATCCCCTGGATACGCGCATGGAGTGTGGCCTCCTCCTTTTCGACGTGGTTCGGGATGATCCGGTACAGCAGATCAGATGCCTGCCTCGGCATAACCATGACCGGAATCTCGGTCTCTATCCCGCTACGCTCGGAAGTGTACGAATCCGGAAGTAATATGGCGGATGCGTGGATGCATTCTGCAATATCGACTGCCGACTGGATTATTGCTTGTTTTGCCTGCATAAAATCCTCTCAATTAGGCATATAGATTATATGCATCCATTCAATAAAAACCTCCCTGCCCGTGCGGGTGCTCATGAGTATGAAAAAAGAACACATCTTTCAACCATACCTTAAACCATAACTATGTATGTGCCAGCCTCGATGAACCGCAAACTATTTTAGTTCCCATGATTCCAAACATACCCATACATCAGAATCGATCACATCATACCAACGAGGTGAAACATGGCAAATATCTTCATTTATCCAAGCAACAGTCTGATCCTGTACGATCTGGTCGAGCGTTTCGACCATGCGCCGCTTGCGGTCATGCAGGAGATCAAGAAAAGAGTGACTACCGCAGGAATCGACTCGCCGCCGCTTAATATCACGCCGGAGGATCCAAAGATTGGGCTTAAGTATGCTGCTGTCGAGGTGCCTGCTGGTGTGCGCGGGCGCATGTCGCTTCTGGATCCGCTCATTGAGGCGGCAGAGGCGGCGATCTTTGTCGAGGACGCGCCGATCGGGTTCGGGTGTATGGGCTGCCAGCGGACAAGCGAACTTGTGGGGTTCCTGATACGCGCGAAACGTATCCCGATTCTCGAACTTACCTATCCGACATCGGATGATGCGGCAGAGAATTTCGTGTACCGGATATCCGAGTTCTTAAATGGACTTGGAGATAGTAAGGAGGCAAAGAATGAGTGAAATCGAGGTCGCACAGATCTCTTGTGGTTCCGAATACACAGGAATTCAAGGAGAGGTCGAATCGGCAGCAGAGCAGGTTGGAGCGAAGATTATCTTCCCGGACATCGATCTCGAGGAAGTGGAGGCGGCAGAAGCAAAGTTCGGGCTCAGGGTGACGAGTCCTGACCTTAAACTGATGCTTGCCCGCGCAATCTCAGTCGTTGAGGGGCATACCACCGCTGATGCCGTTTTCATCGGGACATGTTTCAGGTGCGCAGAGGGCGCGCTCGTCAGAAACGAGATCCGCAGGTACATCCATGATAAATCAGGGCTTCCCGTGATCAGTTACTCTTATACCGAACGCACCACAGCAGACACGCTTCTCACAAGGATGGAGGCACTGACAACCATCGCAAAGAGGCGCAGTCTGCTTGCACGCGAGAAACAGACCGGGATTACAGCTGGAATCGACTCAGGATCGACCACCACAAAGGCGGTGATCATGAAAGACAACGAGATTCTCGGATTCGGGTGGGTCAGTTCCACCGATGTCTTAAAGAGCGCGGAGGAGGCTTACTCAACCGCTCTTAAAGAATCCGGAATCGAAAGGGATGCGGTTCAGGCGACCGGGGTGACTGGATACGGCAGATTCATACTGGGCAAGGCATTCAATGCCGATCTGGTCCAGGAAGAGATTACAGTGAACTCGAAAGGCGCGGTATACCTTGCTGACCGGCAGAAGGGCGCAGCGACTGTAATCGATGTCGGCGGGATGGATAACAAGGCGATATCGGTGCAGGACGGAATCCCTGGAATCTTTACGATGGGCGGGATATGTGCCGGCGCATCAGGGCGTTTCCTTGAGATGACTGCAAAGCGTCTCGGCGTTGACATCACCGAACTTGGAAAACTTGCGCTTTCAGGCACAGCATCCAACATCTCGATGAACAGCTACTGCATCGTATTCGGAATCCAGAGTCTCGTGAACTCGCTATCGAAGGGCGCGCGTCACGAGGATGTCGCAGCAGCAGCCTGTTACAGCGTGGCAGAGCAGGTCTTTGAGCAACAACTCCAGGAGGTCGAGGTGAGGGCGCCAGTGATCATGGTCGGAGGCACGGCACTCATCGAAGGCTTACCTCAAGCGATGCGCGAACTGCTACAGGCAGAGGTGATTGTGCCGCCTTATGCACAGTTAATCGGCGCTGTCGGTTCTGCTCTCTTATCATCAGGTTTTATCGAGGAGTGATTGAAACATGTTGCCGCTCGAAGTGTTCAGGGTCGAGTCTCCGGATAAAACCGGCGCCGAAGCTTACGAATCAGTGATCCGTGATGTCCTCGCTGATCTGGAACTCACCACGGTATTGGGGCGTCTATGGGTACACATCGATCCAACTGAGCCGGTTTTTTTCTTCTGTACGTTGATAAGAACCGGTCTTCCACCGATCTGTGTCAAGGATATGGCAGATATCTCGACAGGTACGCAGAGCGCTAAACAGGTGGAGCTGAAACTCACAAACGAAGAACATGTCTCGACACTGCTAAGCATCCTCTGGATAGAGTATGGACGCGAGAACGTCTCGCAGCCAGAACGGCTGGTGATAACGATAGACACCGAAGACAAGGACCGGGTTGCAAAAGATCTTGCAGACGTGGTCATCGCAGATCCGCGCAGGGAGATCGAGTCGAGACTTGCCGATGCGCTGCTCCGGATCACACCAGAGGGTTTCCGGGTGAGGCACCACGTTTCAACCGGATCAGAGATGTTATTTGTGGCATCAGAGGATTCTATAAAGCATGAATGGGTCAAAAAAGCTGAAGATATGATGGATCAACTGAAGGGGGATTTATAATGCTTGAACCGATCATGTATGAGGGCGGCGTCTTCAAACATAACCTTGTAATCGAACTCATAGAGGATCTTGGCGGATACGTCCTCCAGACCAATTATATGCAGACCGAGGTCATGATCCAGATGCTCTGCCCGCATGAAGATATATCCATGCTCGAAGATATGGCAAAGGAACTCCGCGCCAAGATCACGAGAGCGCCGCTTACTGGTACCGATATTATCGTGATCGCGCCGACACTGGCATACCACCACCTTCCGCACCATGCGTGCGATGTGGCAGAGTATATGCGCAGGTTTGGAGCAAATACAACGTTAATCGGGCTTGCAAGAGGTGTCGGGAGGCGGATTGCGCAGATATCTGCAAAAGAGCGTGTACTGGTTAATGAACATGATCTTGCAGTCTTTGCGCTCGGAAACTTCGAAGACTGCCTAATAAACAAGAAGTACGTCCTCTACAAGGATCTCGACGTGCCATGCATTATCACAGGTACGCCAGAACTTCCGGAGCCGCCCATGTATGCGAAAGACTATGTCGGGCATCTCGGAAGAATCGCGCACCGGCTGAAACTCGAAGGCGAACTTGACGCTCTTGATCGGCTGGTCGAGACTGTTGGCAAAACCCTTGACGAGCAGCGGCTCGAGATATCAAAGGATCCATTGACCACCCAGCCGGCACGTATCATGAAGGAGATTAAGGAACAGATACCGGAAATCAATAAATCCCTTTCTCCAGCTCCTATCACACTGCAACTCATGGGTGCCCGCGTAAAACTGTCTTATGCACAATATAAGGAAGTGCTCGAGAATATAACATTCGAGGAGGGCGTTACCCTCCGCGAGATCGCAAAGGTGCTGCCGTCAGAGGTACGAGATTATATATTAATAAGAATATTACCGAAATCGGTGACCGGTTTCGTTATTTAGATGCCAGGATAGGGGCGGAGGCACGAATGGACATTGAGAAGATTCAGAGGATCATGAGGATGGATCCAGAGGAGGCGACTGAAGAACTGCTTGAGAGCGTTGAGAAGTACTACGGCGAGATACCCTACATCCTGCAGTTTATGAAAGAGACCCCGGAACTGCTGGTTCCAAAGATTCTCTACGACAGCGCGATCATACGGGAGTTTAAACGTCTCGACCCGAAGACAGTTGAACTGATCTCCATAGGCGTATCTGCCGCGATCAGGTGCGACCACTGCCTGAGAGTGCATGTCCGCATCGCAGAGAAACTCGGGTTGTCAAAGGAAGAGATCTTCGATGCGATCCTGATCGCTGGCACGCTCTCAAACGCGACCGTGCTCGCTTACGCCACGCGGGTGCTGGACTCGGAGACCGGAACCGAGCGCGGGTCGGGGTCTGGTTGTGCGCTCTGCGATGTCGGATGCAATTGCTGCGACGGCGATGAGGAACCCCGGGAGTGAGAACGCTTCAGATACAATCGTTCGCGGGCATGCTGCAATAACTCCGCCACCGGATCAGATCGAATATCTATAATTGCTATAGTGTATTGATTGATCTCCTGATTACGATTCTCAGGTTTTCTGGCAAGAAAAATAACCGCGGAGGGCGCAGAGCTTTTTTCGTCATCTTCTATAATAATTACTTTTAAGGTTAATAATATTTTTACCTAAAAGTAAATCAGAAATTTTGGTAGTGTCCTGATCTGCAATAGTTAATGAAAGTAAAAGAACCTGTGCCTAATATCCGACAGGAGGGTGATTATATGCACCTGCTCGATACCACGTTATATACTCTGTGCAGCAGGAACTATTTCGCCGATTTTGATCCGCGGTCTCGAAGCAGGTGATCAGCGAGTACGATAGCAACCATCGCCTCGGCAACAGGAACCATTCTGGGCGGGATCGTCGGATCGTGCCGTCCCTGTATCGTGATCGTGGTCTCGCTCATCGTCCTTATATCCGCGGTCTTCTGAGGACTTGCGATGGACGGTGTCGGTTTCACTGCGATCCGGCATACGATCGGCGCGCCTGTAGAGAGCCCGCCGAGAATGCCACCAGCATTGTTCGTCTCCGGAACTACGGTTCCATCCGATACCAGAAATGCATCGTTCATCTCGCTGCCCCGCATGGTAGCGCACCCAAAACCTGCCCCGATCTCGACGCCTTTCACTGCGCCGATGCTCATCAACGCCTTCGCAAGGTCGCCATCCAGCTTGTCAAAGACCGGCTCCCCGATGCCAGCAGGCACACCCGTTGCCATGATCTCGACGATGCCGCCGATACTATCTTCTTCTCTGCGCGCTTTTCCAATCAGTTCAACCATCCGCGCCGCGGCATCCGGATCAGCGCACCGAACCGGCGTCTCTTCGATCCGTTTTCTGATCTCTGACGGCGTCAGCTCACATTCGCAGGCTCGGATGCCGCCGAGTTCTATGACGTGCGCAACCACATCGATGTCCGCCTCTGCAAGCATCTTCTTTGCGACAGCACCTGCGGCAACTCTTCCCACGGTCTCTCGCGCTGATGCACGCCCGCCGCCGCGGTAGTCTCTGATCCCGTACTTGACTTCGTACGGATAATCCGCGTGCCCGGGGCGCGGCTTGTCTTTGAGTCTCTCATAAGGCGATGAATCGACGTTCCTGTTCCAGACGATCATTGATATCGGCGTTCCGGTCGTCATTCCCTCGAATACGCCTGAAAGAATCTCGACAGCGTCCTCTTCCTTTCGAGGAGTTGAGATATCACTCTGCCCGGGGCGGCGGCGGTCGAGTTCCTTCTGGATGTCTGCTTCAGAGAGAGGCATCTTTGCTGGGCAGCCATCGACGACGACTCCGATTGCGGGTCCGTGGCTCTCGCCCCACGTTGTTACGCGGAATACTGTTCCGAATGTGTTTCCTGACATTTATTAGCCCTCACCACGCTATTTCACAATGAATTATGGGATCTTCGTGTTTCTTTTCACCGCCCGTAAACCCTACTTCTTTTATCTACTCGGAAGATTAAGATTACCTCATCTTCCGGAATGATCCTATAAAGTACCCTGAAATTTCCAATCCTGATCCTGTAAACCTCCTTTTCCCCCTTTAATTTCTTGACATCAGAGGGAAATGGATCATCACATAGTTCCTTTATTCTTTTAAAAATTCTTTCCTTGCTGACTTTCTCTACTTTTGATATAAACTTGAGAGCTCTTGTTCCAAATTCTATCTTTATACTCCAAGAATCCTTTCGGCATCTTCTAAAGATGTTGTTTTACCTGCAAAATACTCTCTCATGGTTTCGCTTAGATCTGCTTTCTCATCTTCGCTTAATATGGGCATATATTCAGATAACATCTCTTCCATATTCTTTGTTCTCTTATTCAATTCATCCAGATCATGTTTCAAGAAAAGTAATTCATCTAACCTTTTATTGATGGTTCCCAACACTTGATGAATTTCGCCACTCATGATCTCTTCTATCTCCTAAGACAAATTCCACGGTTCATTTTACTGTATGCCTTAGCAAGTCCGCTGTGGCAAGTCGACAGCGATACGGCATACGTGCCAAATAGATCACACCGCCTCATGCGTTGTGATCAATGTTGACATAATACTTAAACCAACCGTACTGTGCACAAACATGACCCGTCTCTGCTGCCGCGCCTGCGCTAATTCAGTAATACTCAAGCCCCTTCGCAGTAAGTTCCCGTCGCTTCTTCTCTATGAAACCATACACTACCGAGTGCGGCGCACCATCGATTAGCATATCGACTGCGGTCTTTGCGACATGCACCTGCTCAGGATATCCGATGATCGCCACGGTCTTTCCGTAGACTGAGAGGTCGACATGGGTTATACTCTCAATTAGCGTCCTTGTCTTCCCGCCGCTGCCGATGATCCTGCCCCTGACGCGTGTCAGCAGCTTTGGCGAGTTTGCGGGTATATTGATCACATCGTATATGAGAAGCTCGTCATCGAACAGTTTGACAGCTCGCTCAGGGCTGAAACCCCGCCCGATTGCCGAGATAACCTCGACCGCCCGCATACCCTGCAACGGGTCCTCTGGTGAGAGAACCTGTACATTGCCGGATTCGCTGTCGATATCCAGCGTCGCGGTTGAGAGTTCCTCGAGCGCTTTTTTGGTGATGCCTTTCGGTCCGATCACTGCGCCAATTCGATCCTGTGGGATTTTAACGTACATTAACACCCAGTTTCGTACTAACTTCGCCAAGTTTGATGTATTTGATCGTCCCTAGCCTCGTCATACTCGCTTCAGGTATTGTATCAGCGTCCGATCCTGCAAGTTCCACAGGAGTGCCCACATACACGCGCAGTCTCGACAGTGCGTCGCGTCCACGCATCCGTTTGTGCGGGAGCATGCCGCGGATTGTCCGTTTCATGATCTGATCCGGTCTTGTCGGGAAGTACGGACCGCTTTCTGTCGATCCCCTGTCCACCTGCTCCTTATATTCCTTGTGCGTGGTGGCCTTGCTCCCGGACACCACAGCGCGTTCGGCATTGGTGATCGCAATGGTCTCGCCACTTAACAATCTTGAGGCGACTACGCTTGCGAGCCTGCCAAGAATCAATCCATCTGCATCGATAATTACTGTATTCATGAAATCACCTGATTATCCGCACATTTGATCCCTTGGGCGCTCTTGCCACCAGTTCCTCGATCGAGAGGCATTCCCCACCAGCATCTGTGATCTTCGACCGTGCACCCTCGCTGAAATCGAAAGCGCCCACGACCACCTGATGGTCTAACTCGCCTGCGCCAAGCACCTTGCCGTGCACAACGATAGTCTCGCCGCCCGCAGTATGCCTGTTGATGCGGCTCACATTTACTGTCGCATAACCTCTCTTCGGACTCTGCATGCGCTTTGCGATCTCTCGCCATATCGGCGCGTCGTTCTCGCGTGATATGGATTTCAGATCCTCTATCAGGGATATGATCCGCGGATTTGTCTTTTTATATTGTGTTTTGCTCATTCGCTTCCTCCAAGACTCACATAGAATTCATGTTCGAACCGTTATGCCGGTTCATGCGCCGTTGGAATATGATCATCTGTTATCGTCTGTAGAAAAAGTTTGCGGATGGTCTGGGTTGCCAGGCGTTATGTGAAGAATCAGGGAATGTCCGCGACCGTCCACAAGAAACTTTTATAATATTCTCGGGTAGCCCATCATCCCAACAAGTGCATACATTATGAAAGATTTAATATATATATAATAGTTATAATAGTATATGTAGAAAAGAGCAATATACGAATTAATAAGTCACTATCGAAATAAGTGGAAGATGGAAAGATCATCCGGACACTACCACTGATCAGGTTTGAAGGACAGATGTATCCGTTATCTACGCCGATATCGTCAACCCGCTGTTCTGTTTGCGGAAACCCTATAAAATCGAATGAAAAGTACAGCCGATCCCTAATTTCGAGCTACGGCATCATAAGCTGCCCCACCACTTCCATTTTGTCAGATTAGCTAACATCAGACATCAGGGTCTTAACAACGGTCTCAAAATAAGTGAAATATAATTTGCAAAGACTATTATCTACACAGCTATTCGCGTTCATTACGAACAAATAATATCAAATATGTGACTTACGCGTACATCGAGTGTACTCGACTTTTTAATGATCTAATATATTAGTATCGATGTGTTGAATCAATCCATCGCGAAAAATCAATGTGACAAAGTAGAATTGGGATGACGAATATAATCTCATTAATAATGAATTTTGTGGTGGTGGGGTGAGTAGTTATAAAAAAAGAGTTATAGGGGCTACTGAATTCTTACAGCAGTGTCTGAAAGAAACAGGATTAGACATCTCAAAGATCATATTGTTCGGATCCCAGAGCAGAGAAGAAGCCACAGAAGAAAGCGATATGGATATTCTGATAATATCAGAGGATTTTCAGGGCAAATATGTCTTTGAAAGGGCAAAATTGACCAAAGATGCTGAGATAATCACAACCAAGAAATTCATGATGCCTTTTGATATCATCACTCTGACGCCTGATGAATTTGAGAATGAGATATCGCCTGTCGCTATATACGCCGAAAAGGGGAAGCTGATGTACAGAGTGTACAAACAAGTATATCGCCCGGTATGACAAATTATCGCATGGTAACACTACCTTAATTTCACGCGAAGACAAAGACATAATCATGCAACCCGATCGATTCACATTAAAAGCACAGGAAGCGTTGCAGACCGCTCATGGAATCGCGACTGAATATGATCATCAATATATCGACTGCGAACACCTTCTGCTTGCGCTCTTACGGGATGAGGAGGGTCTTGCTCCGAGAATCCTTGCGAAGATGGACATATCGCCGGAATTACTGAGGGGGCAACTTGAGCAACATCTCTCAGAACAGCCGCAGGTGACAGGTGTAACCGAGATCCACATCACAGAGCGGTTCAACAGCGTACTCATCGCTGCGGAAAAGGCTGCAAAGAAACTGAAAGATGAGTATGTAAGCGTTGAGCACCTCTTAATCGCGTTGATCGAATCCGATGGCGCATGTGGCAGAATCCTTAAGGAATCCGGTGCAACAAAAGACAGATTGCTCGAGGCTCTCAAAGAGGTTCGAGGGGGCCACCGGGTAACTTCGCAATCACCGGAATCGACCTACGAGGCGCTCCAGCAGTACGGAATCGACCTAACATCATCAGCAAGGGATGGGAAACTTGATCCGGTTATCGGAAGGGACGATGAGATCAGACGGACGATCGAGATCCTCTCAAGGCGGCGAAAGAACAATCCGGTCTTGATCGGCGAGGCAGGCGTTGGAAAGACCGCGATCGTTGAAGGGCTCTCCCAGAGGATCGCAAACCAGGATGTTCCGGAGGGACTTAAGGAGAAGAGCATCATCGCACTTGACATGGGTTCGCTTCTGGCTGGCGCAAAGTTCAGGGGCGAGTTTGAGGAGCGGCTGAAGGCGGTCTTAAAGGAGGTTGCGGATTCTGAGGGCGCGGTCATCCTCTTCATCGACGAACTGCACACTGTTGTCGGGGCTGGCGCTACAGAGGGCTCGATGGACGCAAGCAACCTGATGAAGCCGATGCTTGCAAGAGGCGAACTCCACTGCATCGGGGCAACGACGTTAAATGAGTACCGGAAATATATTGAGAAGGATGCTGCGCTAGAACGAAGGTTCCAGCAGGTGCTTGTGGATGAGCCGGATGTTGCGGACACGATATCAATATTAAGAGGGCTTAAGGAGCGCTATGAGGTTCATCACGGCGTCAGGATCAAGGATGCTGCGCTCGTAACTGCTGCGGTGCTGAGCCACAGGTACATCTCGGATCGATTCCTCCCTGACAAGGCGATCGATCTCGTGGATGAGGCAGCAGCGCGGATCAGGACAGAGATCGACAGCATGCCGACCGAACTGGACGAGATCCGGCGCAGGATCATGCAGCTTGAGATCGAACGCGAGGCTCTTAAGAAGGAGAGCGACGCGGCGTCGAAAGAACGGCTTGGAACTCTGGAGCGGGAACTTGCAGACCTTAAGGCCGATTCAGACAGCATGAATGCGCAGTGGCAGTCAGAGAAGGATGCGATCTCAAAGATGCGGGAGGTCAAGCGGGAGATCGAGGATGTGAATGTCCAGATCGAGCTTGCCGAGCGGGAGTATGATCTGAACCGGCTTGCGGAACTGAAGCACGGGAAGCTCCCCGCACTTGAACGGCAACTCGCTGAAGAAGAAGAGCGGCTGAAGGCGAAGCAGACCGCATCAACGCTCCTGAAAGAAGAGGTCGATGAGGATGATATCGCAGAGATCGTGAGTAGATGGACACATATTCCTGTTAGCAAAATGATGCAGGGGGAGCGGGAGAAACTCCTCGATCTTCCTGAGGAGCTGCATAGACGTGTCGTCGGGCAGGACGAGGCTGTACAGGCAGTATCTGATGCAATCCTGCGGGCTCGTGCAGGGATTTCAGATCCTGACCGCCCGATCGGAAGTTTCATATTCTTAGGTCCTACAGGTGTCGGGAAGACCGAACTCTGCAAGGCGCTTTCCGAGTCGCTCTTTGATTCGGAGGGGAACCTGATCAGGATCGATATGTCCGAGTACATGGAGAAGCACACCGTATCCCGGCTGATCGGTGCACCTCCCGGGTATGTCGGGTATGATGAGGGCGGGCAGTTAACAGAGGCGGTTCGCAGGAAGCCTTATGCGGTGATCCTCTTTGACGAGATCGAGAAGGCTCATTGCGATGTTTTCAATATCCTCCTGCAGATTCTTGATGATGGGAGACTCACTGATTCGCACGGGCGGACTGTGGATTTCAAGAACACAGTTCTAATTATGACCTCGAATATCGGGAGCGATCGTATTTATCAGGATCTCTCGAGCGGTGCCGGCGCGGATTATGAGCAGATACGGGACGCGATCTTAAAGGATCTGTCTACATGTTTCAGACCGGAGTTCTTAAACCGGGTCGATGAGACGGTTGTCTTCAGGGCGCTTACAAAGGAGCAGCTTGTAGCGATTGTGGATATCCAGATCAGGTATCTGACCAAACGGCTGGGGGATCGGAGAATCGAGCTTGTGGTCAGTCCTGAAGCGAAGAAGTATCTCGCGGATGCCGGATACAGCCCGGTCTATGGTGCGAGACCTTTGAAGCGGGTAATCCAGAAGGAGGTTGAGACTGCGCTCGGGCGGCTGATCGTGGCAGGCGAGGTCGCGGAGGGCGCGAAGGTTGTTGTGGGTGCTGTTGATGCGGGGATCGAGATGAGGGTGGAGTGAGGGGGAAATTCCTTCGATGAATAGATGGATGTGGTCTGGTCTAACTTCAATTGCGACCAACATCCATCCCTTTTTTTCTACTTGTTTCCCAAAAGAATTGTTAAAGGTATTCGGCTATATCATCTTTAAAAACATTGCGTCGGTATTTATGACAAAAAACAATGTGGTAGTTAGTGCGAAATACTGAACTTCCGGTTGTTTTGGCTTCTATAAACTATATATGCAACTTCAATTAATATATGTATTGTGTTAAGACGTACTTTCAAATATCGGCTATATCTAACAAAGGATCAAGTACATATATTAACCTACTGCCTGACTACTTATAGGTAGCTCTACAATGAGATGCTGGAAGACCGTAAAAATGCTTATGATCGTTGTGGTAGAGGATTAAACTATAACGAGCAGGCAGGACAGTTAAAACACCTTAATCCTGGCATATATTCA
>QMVM01000009.1 GCA_003661105.1 Methanosarcinales archaeon
AAAACTACCCAGAAAACTACCCAGAAAACTACCCAGAAAACTACCCAGAAAATTTTAGGACTAATAAAAGAGAATCCAGGCATAACGAGAAAAGAATTAGCATCTATTATTGGTATATCTGAAGATGGCATAAAGTATCATCTTACTAATTTAAAGAATATGGGATTACTGGAAAGGATCGGTCCTGATAAAGGTGTTTACTGGAGGATTGTTGGCGATGACGAGTGAATTGAGGCAGGAGGGATTTAATAGGGTGGAACCGAGGTTTTTGCCAGAGGAGTGGGAGGTGGTGAGGTTTATAAAGGCTCTGAAGAGCTATAAGGATTATTTGAGGCAGAAATACAATGTCCGGGATATGGGCATCTTTAGGTCTTATGCGAAGAATGAGCAGAAGAGGGGGAGCGATCTCGACATCCTTGTGGAGTTTTATGAGCCCGTTGGTCTGGGATATTTTGAACTGAAAGATTTTTTGGAGGATGTGTTGAAAATAAATGTGGATTTGGTAACAAAAATGGGAATAAAGCCCCAATTAAAAGATAAAATTTTGAAGGAGGTTATATATTTATGAAAGAGGGATTTAGAGGTACGAAAGTCCCACATATCCGCGAGACATTGGACGAGATGAACTTTTTACTTAAAAAAAAATACGGATGCAGATTAATTGAAATTGTACAAAACCCTATGGAGATTGAAAAGTATAAACAAGGTTTATTCGACCAATGGATAAGTATTCTGAGGAGTTACAGAGAAATATCTGAAAAAGATGACCGCAGATTATCCGAAATTCCTTCGGAGTATATTCTTTTGGGGGCTCTTGCTGAAGGATTGGTGAAAATCGTTTTATTTTTTGACAAGCCTTATGACTATTTAATTATTGAAGAAAGGGGTCGAACGTTGGGGAATTTAAGAGATAAATTAATAAAGATGATTAGAGCGCAGAAAAAAGAACCAGACGAAAAGAAAGTTAAAGAACTTGGCAACTCGTTGGAACTTATCACTAAATTAAGAAACAATTTTATCCATTTTTCATTTTATTTCCACGATGATTACAGATTCAGGTGGATATTTTTTCAAGTGATTGCATATTTACTTGATAAATTCTCATTGTGGGGATGTTTTGATAGCTCTGATGCGGATTTCATCAAAAAAGTAGCGTTGGACAAACCAACCGGAATTAAACTGCTGGAAGTGGATTTATATGAGCAATAATGAAATTTCGGAAAGCTTCAATATGACTAAACTCGGACTTTTGCCGGATGGGTGGGAGGTGGTGAAGCTGGGCGATGTGACTGAGAAAACAAAACAAAAAGACCCAAGAAAAACTCCCGAATGGAGATTCAAATACGTTGATGTATCGAGCATTAGCAGAGATGCCCTAAAAATAGCAGAGTGTAAATTATGTCACGGTAAAGATGCTCCAAGCAGAGCAAAAAAATTAGTTAAAAGGAATGATGTAATTTTTGCAACAGTCAGACCCACTTTAAAGAGATTGACATTGATTGATGAAGAATTCGATGGAGAAATATGTTCAACAGCCTTCTGTATCTTGAGAGCAACAGAACATATTTTAAATCCGCTATATCTCTTCTATGCAGTACAAAGAGATGTATTTATAGATGAATTTGAAAAAGTCCAGAGAGGAGCAAGCTATCCTGCAATTACTGATTCAGATGTAAAGAATCAAAGCATACCTCTCCCCCCACTCCCCGAACAGCATCGCATCGCCGCCGTCCTCTCCGCGGTGCAGGATGCGAAGGAGAAGTCCGGGGCGGTAATTGTGGCGGCGAAGTCGCTCAAGAAATCTCTGATGCGCCACCTGTTCACATATGGTCCAGTGCCAGCAGGGGCGGCGGAGAGCGTGCCACTTGTGGGGACCGAGATCGGGCTGGTGCCGGAGGGGTGGGAGGTGGTGAGGCTGGGGGAATATACTAAAGTGAGATATGGTTTAGGACAACCCCCAAAGTTAGCAGACGACGGCGTTCCCATGATCCGAGCTACGAACATAAAGAGAGGTAAAATAACACCAGATGGGTTGATTAGAATAAAACATGATGCAATCCCCCTCTCTCGTGACCCTTTTCTAAAAGAAGAGGGTATAATTGTTGTTCGAAGTGGCGCGTATACCGGTGACTTGGCCATGATCACCAAAAGATGGGATGGCTCAATTGCCGGTTACGATTTAATTGTTTCGCCGTTGGCCACATTTAACCCGTCCTACTTATCTGAATATTTACTTTATGATGTTCCGCAATCATATTTCGCAAGCCAAAAAGCCAGATCAGCTCAACCTCATCTAAACGCTCGTGAGCTTTCTAACACGATTGTTCCACTTCCATCATATCTTGTACAGCAAAAAATCGCCTCCATCCACTCTACCGTAGACAAAAAGATCGAAACAGAAGAGAACAAGAAGAAAGCCCTCGATGAACTCTTCAAATCCCTTCTTCACAACCTCATGACCGCGAAGATCAGGGTAAATCACTTGGAAGTGGTTCAGTGAATAAATACATAGCGAAAGCCAATACGAATGAATGTTTAACTTTAGAAGATTCGGGGGGTATTTTTGTGGATTTAATTACAGTAAAAACAAAAAGTGAAACAAAAAAGAAGATGATTGAAGAAATACGATCGAGTCAAGGATCATGGATGGAAAAATTTCCATATCTCCATGATAATAACAAAAAAATAGATCTAGCGATAGTTGTTTACAGACGAGTGCGCTATTTGAAACGTCAAGACTTAGATAACATTGCAAAAGTTGTTTTAGATGCTTTGAAAGGCTACTTGTTTGAAGATGACTCCCAGATCGTAAGGTTGTTGCTTGTAAAAAAAGAAGCGGAACCGTTAGCAGGACATGATACGGATTCTTTAGTCATATCCTTTAGGATTCATGACCCAGAAAGAGATATGATTTTAATAAATAAAAAAAATAATGTGATGTGGTAAATCATCCGGAGGCGATATCATAAAACAGATAGCACACCCAATGCCCTTGTCCGCGGACGAGATACTCGCAGATGCCGCAAATATAATAGCAAGACACCTCCCCGATGCACGGATATTCCTTTTCGGCTCAAGAGCAAAAGGTGATGCCACAAAGACCTCTGATTTTGATATAGCAGTCGATGCAGGATCGAAAATATCGCTTGGTGTGCTAGCAAGGATAAAAGACGAGATCGATGAACTGCGCACTCTCAAAAGCATAGACCTAATCGATTTGAATCGGGTGAATCCAAAGTTTGAAACAATTATACGCAAAAGCGGGGTGAATATCTATGATCGAGGCAACCGTACAGCTTGAAAATTTCGAGAACGCAACAAAAAGGCTCAAAGCCGCTCTGGAGTATGACCCGCTGGAATTAGACATTGTAATGGATGCCACCATCCAGAGGTTTGAGTTTACCTTTGAGACGGCTTGGAAATCCGTGAAGATGGCTGCAAAGGTAGTTGGCTATGACTGCAAATCTCCGAAGGGATGCCTGAAACTGGCATACAGGATGGGATGGATCAAAGACGAGGAAAGATGGCTGGAACTTCTCGAAGCGAGAAACCTGACATCACATACTTACGATCAGGAGACTGCTATGGATGTGTACGAAACAGTAAAAGAGAACTTTCAAGTATTCGGGAGTCTATTAAGAGAGTTGAGAGAAGAGGTCGATTGAGGGCAAAGGTCACCCGAGAGGACGCGGAATGTATGTGATTGAAACCTTAAGAGTGCATGAAGAGGAGATAAAAGAGAGGTATAGCGTCAGGAGGACAGGCGTTTTCAGATCTTATGTCAGAGGTGAGCAGAAAGCGACAGGTGGTATCAACGTTCTTGTGGAGTTTGAGAAGCCCACCTTCGACAACTTCATGGATATGGCATTCTATCCGGAAGAACTTTTTGGGAGAAGGGCAAATCTATTGACTCCCGAAGGCGTTAAAGGAATACGGATTAAAGAAATCACAAAAGAAATTATGGGGGGTGTGGTCTATGCATAATACTCTTGGGGGCGAGAGGTTTTCCGTCCAGAAACCACTGATCGGTTATATCGAAGTGCCTTCCGCCGAATATAAAACATCCGATGGCAAGAAGGCGTTTCTCGATCTTGGCTGGGAATATATCAGTCCTGACGAGGCGTTGAGACTCCGGGTCGGGAAAACAGGTTTCGTATTCAGAGAATTATTCATAAACCAGATGCAGAAACTCAATCCGGGATTTATGGATCATCTTCTGGCAGAAGAGTTGATCAAGGGACTTGAGAGAATCCCTCCAAGTATAGAAGGCAATCTGGTTGCATGGGAGTACCTCAAAGGTCTTAAAACGGTATTCGTCCCGAATGAGAAGAGAGAGCGAAATGTGAAATTCATCGACACCGAGAATATCGAGAGGAACACATTCCAGGTAACCGATGAGTTCACGTTCACGAATGGCAGTAAGACCATCAGACCAGACATCGTTTTTCTGATAAACGGCGTACCTGTACTATTTGCGGAGACAAAAGCAGCGTACAAGGTTGAAGGAATTTCCGATGCTCTGGATCAGATAAGAAGATATCACAAGGAATGCCCTGAGCTTCTCGCGATTTTACAGGTCTATGCTCTGACCAACATCATCCGGTATTACTACAGCGGCACATGGAACACATCGAGAAAACTGCTCTTCAACTGGAAAGAGGAGGTTAAAGAAGATTTTGAGACGCTCGTCAAGGAGTTTTTTGACAGAAAGAGAATTGACAGGCTTATTACCGATTTTATACTCTTTACAAGGCAGGATGATGAACTTAAGAAGGTGGTGCTCAGACCGCACCAGATGAGGGCAGTGGATAAACTGATCGAGAGAATGGAGGATAAAGAGAAGAGACGGGGCTTGATCTGGCATACACAGGGCTCCGGAAAGACATACACAATGATCGTAACCGCTCAGAAGATCATTGAGAACCCGCTCTTTGAAAATCCGACTGTTATCATGCTTGTGGACAGAAACGAACTTGAGAGCCGGTTGTACAACAATCTTACTGCTGTCTTAGATGAAACTAATGAGGTGCGATCCGGAACGATCTTGCACGAACTCCTACATCTCAAGTACTCTAATCATGGAAGACTGTTTAATATATTATTAAATATCTATTCAACAAGAAAATCCGAAGAATATGTGAGCGATCCGGATACCGCTGCAGAATGAAACATTGACGAAATGAACGAACGCACAAAAAACTTCCTGCGAGAGAGATTCAAGGAATATTACCTCGAGTACCCGATCCAGCTACCGCCCGGATTCGAGAGCAGGGAATGGGGCTTTGTGATGTTCGATGCGCTCCCGAAGATCGTGATGTACCGGCACAAATCGTTCCACTCGCGGCCGGAAACACTCGAATACCTGCGAAGCATGGCTCCAGCGCATGCATTCTCATCAGTTGCATATTACGAGCACCCTGGGGCGGGCACGATGGCAGATAAGCACTGGACCGGCGCAGACCTGATCTTCGATCTGGACGCAGACCACCTCCCGGATGCGCCGGAGTCATATTCTGCGATGCTTGCAAATGTCAAGGACGAGACACTGAAGCTTCTCGGTTTTCTAACCGATGACTTCGGGTTCTCAGAGGACTTGATCGATATTGTATTCTCAGGAGGGCGCGGGTATCACATCCATGTGCGCGATCAGAGGGTGCGGGCGCTTGGGAGTGCCGAACGGCGGGAGATCGTGGATTATGTGAGCGGGGCTGGGCTTTCACTGAAACAGATTCCAAGCGAGGAAAGCGGCGGATGGGGGGCAAAGACCAATCGCTGGATTGTTAAATATCTACAGGGTTTGCGTGACCGAGATGATGCTCTGAAGATACTGCAGAAGTTCGATGGTATTGGAAAGGCGAGAGCAAAGGCACTGATCAACGCAGGGAATGATGCGAATATCAAACTGATCAGGAATGGCGACACCGGTTTTCTTAAGGATGTCCCGGAATCGTTCTGGAATGAGTTGAGATTGCAAGCAGTGCAGGAGATCGGCGCAAGCGTTGATGAGCCGGTAACAGGCGACATAAAGCGGTTGATCCGGCTTCCCACGTCCCTACACGGCGGTTCAAGCATGAGGGTCGTTCCACTGACGCTACAGACTATCGAGATGTTCGATCCGTTAAACGACGCTGTTGTCTTCTCTGATAAGGAGATCTCGGTTGCGGCGGAAAGTCCGGCATCCTGCGATCTCCGTGGGAACCACTTCGAGATCGAGGAGGGCGTGAGCACCGTTCCTGAGTATGCTGGTATACATCTGATGTGCCGGGGTGCTGTGGAGTACGCTGGAAGGGTGTGAGACCTAACAGTAGTTCGGAAGATGCGTGAAAAAGCAGTTTCGTACATGTCTTTCGTTGCCGCTGAATAATTTTGATCCGGCATAAAACAAGAGCTGGGGACATTTGGTACGATTACCTGTTGTCAAATTCCTTTTTCGGGCGATTTCCTAAAATTGTCAAATTCTGTTTGTAAAGCTCCAGTGTTTCTTACATCGTGGATTTTATTGTGGAACTGACATTCCGCAGGTCGTCATCCATTTTTCATAATTTCTACTGATAGCGGTTTTGAATATTTGAAAAATATTATTTTTATACTGTAGTGGTATAACCTATCCAATTTCAACAGAGGGGGCTTTACATGTCCATATAAAAAAACATGTACTTTAATAAATAGGTTATATTTAAAAATCTAAAATTGCAATCAGTGGCCACTATTTGCCATTTACAAAAAATATATCATTTTGCACAAACACGTGCGGAATGTCAGGTGGAACAATCGGTCACGTTAACCTGACACTCCCTGGTGTCGGCTCGTACAGTTCGCCCTGCGTCTTGAGCCTATCGATAACCGCCTCGACATACGCCCTGTCAAAACCCTCCTCCTCCTCGGCCATTGCATAGACATCTTCCTTCGGAGCCATGCCGCTGTGCTCCACCGCAAGATCACGTATGATGTCCTGCAGTACCTTGGTCTTGTCGCGCTGGTTCTTGCTCACGCCGGTGGTCCTAATGTCGGTATCGGACATGCCGGTCTCATCATCGGACGCAACATGCCGCAGGGAACTCTCTACGACCTGGATCACATGTTTTGCATCCTCGATCGTGACATCATCTGAAAGCCGCATCCTTGCGCTCGCCTCGCATAACCGCACCAGCGTCTCAAGTTGCATTGCGGTTACCGGTACAGGCGAATCACGATCCCCGCCCTGCTGCCAAAGCCCGAGGTAGCACTCGACCAGGCGGCCCATTGCGTTATCCTCCACGATCGGACAGACCTCTTTTTTTGTTTTAGGATGGCTATGTGTGTTGATAAGTTCTGGTTTGATGCCGTGCTCTTTGCAGTTGCAATAACCGACAATCTCTTCTAAAAATAGTTCCCCATATTTCTCCAGCTTGATTTCACCAACACCGGCGATCTTCTGAAAGTCTGATCGGCTTCGCGGAAAATGTGTCGCCATCGCTATCAAACTTGAGTCGTGGAATATAATGTATGGCGGCATCCCGGCATCAGCGGCAAGTTTCTTTCTCAAACTCCTTAAAATTTCAAATAAATTATTATCGAAACCCCCACCAACATCTTTTTGTATTACCCTAATCTCTTCTTCCGGTTTTGTCGACAAAACTTCCTTCGTTCCGGATAAAATATCACAACCATCCGGGGTCAGTTTTATGGTCAGGCATCTGTCGTCTCCCGACTTCGGATAATCAGGTTGAGCGAGTTCTTTTGTAAAAGCCTGACACTGTCCTTTTGAACACTCTTTCTCAGCACTATATGCGGCTATAGTATCGTGCTGATTGCGATCTGTCCTTTGAACACTCGAACCACATAAAATATCAGAAAACATCCCCAATTTCTTTAATCTCGACTCGATGCCGCCTCTTTGCCGTCCGAATGGTTCCATAAGCTCTTCGATGGTTTTGCCAGCTTTATAGTTGGCGATTAACATTTTATCTTCTTCCTCAGTCCACGGCGCATACGCTCGCGGATGGGGTTTTTGAAGCTCCTTTACAGAGTGTTCTCCGGATTTATCAGAATGCGTCTCTTCTTTGGGGGGAAAAGGTGGGACATGTTCGCATTCCTCACAATAATTGATGATCTCATTTAGAAACATAGCCCCATATTTCTCCAGCTTGCTTTCACCAACGCCGATGATCGTCCGAAAGTCTGACCTACTTCGCGGGAAATATGTCGCCATCTCTATCAAACTTGAGTCCTGAAAGATGATGTACGGCGGCATCCCGGAATCATCGGCAAGTTTCTTTCTCAAACTCCTTAAAATTTCAAATAAATCGTGATCGAAACCCCCACCAACATCTTTTTGTATTATTTTAACTTCTTCTTCCGGTTTTGTCAACAAAACCCCTTTCGTTCCGGATAATAGATCATAGCCATCCTGAGTCAGTTTTATGATCGGGTATCTGTCACCTTCCGACTTCAGATAACCTTGCTGAACAAGTTCCCTTGTAAAAACCTGCCACTGCTTTTTTGAGTGTTCCTTTCCAGTGCCATGAGCTGATATAGTATCGTGCCGATTGCGGACTATCTTTTTAATTCGCGAACCGCACAAAATATCCGCTATGTAATTTACGCCAAATCTTTCATCTATCTGGGAAACACATGACACGATCTTTTGAGCGGTAATTGTTCCATCGGTCGTCTCTTTTGGGTCCAAACAGTTATCACAATTGCCGCAATTCGTTTCACCGTATGTTTCACCGAAATATTCCAATAAAATTTTCCTGCGGCAGGTTCCACTCTCACAGAAATCGACCATACAACGTAATTTCTTATACGCGTTCTGTTTTTCTGTTTCATCCTCTTTTTGATCGATAAAATACGATAGTTTCCCCATATCGGAACGACTGAAGAAGATGATGCAATCACTTTCTTCCCCGTCTCTTCCAGCCCTGCCTGTTTCCTGATAATACGTTTCAAGGTTCTTCGGTAGGTCATAATGGATCACGAAACGGACGTTGGATTTATCTATCCCCATCCCAAACGCTACTGTCGCCACAATTATCTCAACATCATCTTTAATAAATTTATCCTGTGTTTCGGTCCTTAAATCTGCTTTTAACCCTGCAT
Source organism: Methanosarcinales archaeon (assembly GCA_003661105.1). GTDB lineage: Archaea > Halobacteriota > Methanosarcinia > Methanosarcinales > Methanogasteraceae > Methanogaster_A. The sequence continues at coordinate 9,082 of QMVM01000009.1, forward strand.
GGTAAGGCAAAGCACGATAACCCTCTTTTTTAAGTTTATTTGCCAGATCATCAGCAGATTTGCGGCTGTGACAATAAATTATCCCCGAATCATTCTTACGACCCTTTAGATACTGAAGTAACTGATCGTATGCATTATCTTTTGGTTTAACCTGATAAAATAGATTTTTTCGGTTGAAGCTTGCTTTATAGGTCTTTGGATCGGACAGTCGTAGTTGTGTTGTGATATCCTCCTGCACTCGTGATGTGGCGGTTGCGGTCAGTGCAACCAGCGGAACCTTCGGGAAATGTTCTTTAAGCACTTTCAATTGACGATATCCGGGCCTGAAATCATGCCCCCATTCAGAGATGCAATGGGCTTCATCAATAGCGATTAAACTGACATTCAAACGCTTCAAAGCTGATAAGAAGCCAGGTATCATTAGTCTTTCCGGAGCCACGTACAGAATACTGATCATATTCTCTGCCATGTCTAATTTTACGTTTTGCATCTCATCAAAACTAAGAGAGCTATTGATATGGGCTGCGGCGATACCATTCGCCTTCAAAGCGTCAACCTGATCCTTCATTAAGGCGATGAGCGGAGAGACAACAATCGTGACACCGCCTAAGAGAATGGCTGGTAATTGATAGCATAGAGATTTGCCGCCACCGGTTGGCATCAGGACGAAAACATCTTTTTTCAGTAGAATATCTTTGATAATATCCTCCTGGTGATCTAAAAATGTAGTGTAGCCAAAATATTTTTGTAGTGCCTGATATGCTGGTTCCATGTTGATTCCATTCCTTTCAAACTCGGTGTTGCTGTGCTCGACTGTGTAGTTATCAACATGATTCAACGTCTTTCTTTGTTGCATAGTGTTATTACAGGACTTTCGAAGATTTGGATTTCATCACCAACCCAAATGTCACAAAAGAGTTACATATTAAACTTCATAAATCGGCCATTGGGATCATGAATATCAATCGTATTTAATATACTTAAGCCTTTATTAAGTTCACTCATTAACTTTGGCTCCTTTGGATTCATCTCTAATTCAATTGCCTTCGCGTCATCGCTAATAAGAGCCTCGCCACCAAGCTGAAAAATCGATTCAAACAGTGTCTGTAATTCGAATCTTTCATGGTCCCTACATTTTGTCAAAAATAAACTGCATAGATTAATAAACGACATTTTAAAACGTGTCATGATCTGGTCCATCTCAATATCGATCCTATATACTTTATCTTTACCTCTTATTCGCTTCTCTTCCTTTAAATACTTTTTCAATCTCTTAAAATCGTCTTTATGTCCGTTCTCAACTGCCTTCTGCGGACGCAGGCACTTATTGATTCATGCTTCACACTGTTTCAATTCAGTTGAATCCGCTTCGCCCAAAACTCTGTTACCTTCAACGATATTTGATTTTTCACGAAGCATTCTTTCTTCACCAGATTTCTGTGGGGCGGTCATGGGTCGGGATCACAACGCCGCAATCAACATCAAAAACAGATATGTACGGGCGGACTGCCCGGAATTAACGCCTGTGGAGATGGTTACATGAGCAACCGCTATGAATCAGGAAGCCCCATTACTTGTAGCGGGGAGGAGGTCACCGCCCTTGTGACAACTGTTGTCGAATCGCTGTGGCGTATTGTATGAATATTTGAGAGGTGACGCGCGGTTTAGGCCAAGATATCTTATCTGTTGGAGGGGTTAGTCCTTCTACAGCAACACCTGCCATAGCAGCCATGTCTGTGGAATGTAATTTTTCGATTGCGTATGATCCATCAACACCACGTATGGTCGGGTGAGTTGGCGCGAATGATATCTCGCTATCTTTCTTTAATAAGTTTTGATTTGCCATCTTTTCCACAATTTCACTTTTTCTTTCAAACAATTCACGGAAGGATTTTGATAGAGTTTCTCCCAATTCATCACATTGATTTAACATCTCTTCCGCCAAATGCTTCCGGCAATTCATCAAACGGGTTGTCAGCAACTTTTTCTATCATGTGGGACAATTCCATTTTTTGTAGGGCCGTATTCAATAGACTCTCATCTTAATTATTATTATTATCACATCAATATAAATGTATCTCCACAAAAGCAACCACACCCCCCAATCAGAACCGTCACGTAATCAGCTCATCCAGCCTGAACTGCTTATGCTTCCGCACACCAAAGAACCCCCTCGCAGCAGCAGCGACCACGTCACGGTACTCAGAAGGCGTGTACACCCCCATCCGCCAGTTGTCGCGCTGCGCATGACCGAGAGCGGAAACGAGATGTGAGACCTCATGAAGCGGTTTTAACCGCTGATCGATCACAACGTTAGCCTTGGTCTCCACGATCTCCGGAGGCTTCGGGATATCCACAAGCACGTACTCGGGATCGACCCCGGCAGCGGATGCGATCTCGTCCTCGACTCTTCTCACGTTTCTCCGGTGTGAAAGCACGCTCTCGCCCACCGCATCAAATCCTTCGTAGAGCGCACGCTTAAACAACCTCCGGTCACGCAAGGATGCCGTAATCTCTGTGGGATACCCGGGATATGACCCCAGTTGCATAAAGAGCTCCCGGTCATCCATCATACAGAGCATTCTCGCATCGAATCCGTCCTCGATCATGCACTCGACAGCACGCACGCACATCGATTCGGCGATGCGGGTTACATGGTGGTAATACACGGTCGGATACATCATGAACCGTGAGAGCAATAGCGACTCGGCAGCCCTTATCCCGCCGCTTCCGATCACGAGTTTTCCGTCCTGAAACCTCATCTCGTGAATCAAACGCACGAGATCGACTGAAAGTGGAACACCTGTGTAATGCGCATCCCTGACAAGATAATCCATCCGGTCAATATCGATCTCACTATTCAGGGCAGCACCGAATCCGGTTTCCCCTTTTATATGCCTGGCAACCCTTGAGATGCTGATCGAGTATCGATCAAATATCTCGCCGAGGTTGCTTTCGAGGATCTGGTAAACGTCCTCATGCGATCTTCCTGTATAGTCCCTGATGATGTTCTCGGTCACATGCGACAGTGGTCCATGCCCGATGTCATGGAGCAGTGCAGCGACGCGCAGTTCGGTCTGCCCGGCTCCCTGGTCCGCGCCCCATTCCACCCCTTTGTCAGACTCACTTTCTTTGCCCATGCAATCCGCAAGCAGGTTTGCAAGATGGTAGGTGCCAAGCGAATGCTCGAACCTGGTGTGGTTTGCTCCCGGGTACACAAAACTTGTCAGCCCGAGTTGTTTGATGCGGCGTAACCGCTGCATAACCGGCGTATCGACAAGCGAGAGCGCTGCCTCATCCAGTTCGATATATCCGTGGATAGGGTCACGAATCACCTTCATCATACTATGGTGGTTGTGCATGTTTATATACATATAGCGACAATGCGAATCCATGCACTGGAACTGGATATACAGAGGTGTCGTCTCTGGCTAAGAAGAGGGTAGAGGCACCGATAGTACGCGTACGAATTCCCCGCAAACACGATCGCGAGGTTCTTGCGACTGTTGAGAAACTGCTCGGGGCAAACCATCTACGTGTGAGATGCTTCGACGGAACCGTAATAAATGCCAGAATACCCGGAAGGATGAAGAAGCGGATATGGATCCGTGAGAACGATGTCGTCATCATCATTCCATGGTCATTTCAGGAAGAGAAGGCAGATGTGGTCTGGAGATACACCGCGCCACAGGTTGACTGGCTCCGACGTCGCGGATACCTATCCTGAATCATGGAAAAACTCGAAAAAAGATTAAAGGAAATCGATAAGGAGATTGACCGATTCCGTATCAGGATAAAGGATTCTGAAGACTTAAAATCTGTTGAAGGCGTTTTTGATACATTTACATTAAAGACCCTCTACCAGCTCTCAAACAAGGGGTACATCGACGCGCTCGGGGGTGTGATAAGTACCGGCAAGGAGGCGAACATCTACCATGCGCTCGGACGTGGGCAAGAGGAGGAGCAGGAGCGAGAGATTGCTATAAAGGTGTACCGCATCTCTACGAGCAATTTCCGTGCGATGCAGTCATACCTGATCGGGGATCCGAGATTCAAGAACGTGAGGCACGAGAAACGGAGCATCGTGTTCACATGGACGAAGAAAGAGCTAAGAAATCTGAAAAAAGCTCAGTCAGCAGGGGTACGTGTTCCGGAACCGTTTGTCGAGAGAAATAACGTTCTCTTAATGGAGTTTATCGGAGAGGATGAGATTCCCGCGCCGCAACTCCGTGAGGTGTCGTTGACTCCTGATCAGGCGCGGAAGGCGTTTGATACCACTGTGGAGTATGTCCGGAAGTTATACCACGCAAATCTCGTACATGGCGACCTGAGCGAGTTTAATATACTGATGCACGGAAGCGAGGTTGTTTTCATCGATATGGGGCAGTCTGTGACCCTTGATCATCCGAATGCTATGGAGTTTTTGATGCGGGACATCCACAATGTCACGCGATTCTTCAGGAAGAAGGGCGTGCGGATCGAAGAGGACGCTGTCGTGGATGCAGTACTCGGTGAGTGAGTCGGACCGCCTCAACCACTTAAGCATCTGAGCAGGACGGCTTTTCCGCGGGCACGCGTCATATCTCGATGTTGTCTGCCGCCGCCTGCATGATCATGAGCCCGTCAAGGGATGTGACCTTACCGTCGCCATCGATGTCCGCATCATAGTTCTCTCCGCCGCTGGCTGCGATTGTAAGCGCGATTACAGCGTCGGCGGGGGTGATAATCCCATCGTGGTTCATATCGCCGCGGGGGGTTGTAGGAGGCGGGGTCACTGTCTTTATGTGTATTACAAAATTTGAGACGGGCTGTGGACCAGGGGGGCATGGATTATTGCACACCGGACAGGCAGGAGCTTCTCCTGAATGAAACGTGATACTGATGCGATATTCCATTCCTTCATACGTGCAGGTCTGTCCCGGATACAACTGATGATCGTCTACCTCCGCCTGACCAGCCTCATTGATAATGGTTACATTGGTATAATTCGCTTCACAGTTGCACATACTGCAATCTGAACAATTGGGTGTGCTGCTGTATTTTATCGTAAAAGTACCTAATAATGGGGGGTCCAATGGTTCTGATGGACAATAAGGCTCCAAGAAGTTGGGATCGCCGTATATGTCAGTTATAACCTTTTCTGTGCTTGAGTTCATCTTTCCTAAACAAATGGTCTGGCCATAAGGTTCCGGAAAGCCAAGTATCTCCACATAATCGTCAACATCTATCTCGTTCAGCGCATCTTCATTTGGAAATGGCCATTCCATAATCGCGGTGCTGGGCTGCCATTCACCACACGACCCGTTATATGACCAGTTATGCGTTGTCCGAACTTCAAACGTATTGTTACCGGAGTCTTTTCCGACCACCGTCCCCATATGTCCCTCCGGATTAAATGCCGCCGATGCACACCCTACAAAAGCGCCAAGCAACGCAACTGCTACACAGATTCCGAAGATGTTATGTTTTGTATTCTCATTCATTCCAATCATCTCTGGTAAAAGCGCGATTCTCTCCGACCGGATTCTCCGCGCTGTGTATGATCAACCTGTAGTCACATTATAAAAAACTTCCCAAAATCAGGTCACAAGTCTCGACACCAGACGTGTTTTCGGAGCGGGTGCTGGCGAAAAACAGTATCCGCAGGCCATTTCATACCAGGGACGCGATTGACACCAATCACACTGATTTTATTTACAAGCTACGATAGTACTTGGAAATGACTGACACCGAAAACACACAGAGTAATTGTGCTATAATCCAATGCTCCGGCCGGGATTTGAACCCGAGTCAATGGCTCGAAAGGCCACCATGATTGGCCGGACTACACTACCGGAGCGTGGGGACATATAATACAGTAACCGAGTGCACATTAACGTTTCGATCACAAACTGCCGCGGCGGCAAATATTTAATAGAGTCGCCACAACCATAAAGACTATGAATTATCTGCTATGGGCATTCGGCATCGTATGGACAGGACTCGGGCTCTACACCCTACACCTGCTGCTTACACGATCACGATTATCAAGAACGATGGGGAATCGGAGCAAACATGAATAGGGGTCGGAAACTGATATTTGCATTCGCTATCATCGCAGTTGTTCTGGTGGTTGGATTGTGGGGTATCCCTCTCGGGAATAAACAACTCACGGTCTCGGAGCTTACCGATGAGCACATTGGAACGCGGGTGCATGTAAACGGCACCGTCGCGGTTGGAACGCTTCGCAGTATGGATAACGGCTCGACGGTATTATTTACCCTTACAGATATGCACAGGGATGTTAATGTCAGCTATGCAGAGCACCAACCTGTTAACCTGGTGGAAGGAAATCATGCTGCCGTCACTGGAATGTTCCACCCTAACAACACTATAACCGCAAACCAGATAATAACCAAATGTCCATCAAAGTACAGCACCGAGGCGACCGCGCTTGAGACTACAGAATAACGAGGCATCCGGATGATCACGGACTGGTACGAATACCGGCTTATAAACGGCGCAATCGTCAACATGGTAGATGATCTCGATGAATCGAATCTTAAACGTATCATTCGCCATGTATTCGATTCGGGAGGTAAAAAAATCCGTCCGATCATACTAATTCTTTCTTCCGAACTCTTTGGCGGCGATGCGGACGAATGCGTCGATGCCGCGCTCGCGATCGAACTGATCCATTCAGCATCGCTAATACATGATGACATACTGGACGTAGGTCTTGTGCGCAGGGGCGTTCCCAGCGTGTACAATCAATTCGGGCTGGCTGCTGCGATCCTCTGTGGTGATTTCCTGATCTCAAAGTCGATCGAACTGATCTCGAAATACGACCGGGCAGTGATTCAGGATTTCGGGCGCGCCGGCATGTCCATGTCCGAAGGCGAGGCGCTCGATGTCAACAGCAACGAGGCTGATTTTTCCGAGAACGATTACTTCGAATGCATAAGCAAGAAGACCGCATCGCTCTTTGCCGCATCGGCACGTATGGGGGGCAGGATCGGTAGGGCAGACGTGCGGTCTGTCAGCAGATGCACCGAATTCGGAATGCATCTTGGCATGGCATACCAGATCATCGATGACATCCTCGAATGCAAGGAACTCCAGCACGAGAAGAAGTCTGAGAACACCGCAACAACGCTTCCACACATCTTAAAGCATGATGCGATAGACCTCTCGATAAAGGAGGTTCAGCATCACGTCGATTGCTCGAAGCAGATCATAAATTCGTTTAATGAAACGGAAGTCAGGACTAAGTTACATAAGATTGTGGACTATATGACGTTTGATCTGGCAGGCGCAGTGGAATAATCCACCCAATTCATCCGAATCTGCTGACCGGACACCTCTGACAGAGCGCGCAAGCCCCACCGGCACATTATATGGGGTTGCTGACCCCATGGACCCAGTGTGAAAAAAACCGAAAGACTTATTAACAAATGGTTACGTGATATTATACCTGAAGTTAACCATAGAGAGGTCAGGGGAATGTATAAACTAAATAAATGTCCAAAATGTGGAAGTCAATTGTATCATTGTGGTCGTATACAGATCTGCATCAGATGCGGATACTGGACACGGGCTGGAACAGCAAATCTGGATTCGCTAATCATATCGTAACTACGGCAGGTAGAACGATGCGCTGATCGATCGGGTCTGTTCTATTCTCTCATATTTTCGTATGCCTTGGAATAGCATCAGCAGCGCGGAGCTTGGCATACGCATAGATGCATATATGTCTCTTGGGCACCCCACTTACGGTGAGGTTGATGCTACAAAATGGTTGTTGAATCGATACCGACCCACAAACACAATCCGAAACACAATCCGCCGACCATCAAAGGTAGGGGGCAGGCGATGAAGAGGCAGATATACCGGCAGTTGCCCGGATTTAACTGCGGCGAGTGCGGATATACGAATTGTGCCAAGTTCGCAGCTGCGCTGATGGCAGGCGAGGCGAAAACGACCGGTTGCCCGTTTCTGCTTCAGGATAGATTCAAGGAAAGTAGCGAGCGGGTCAATGAGATCATATCCGGAAAGACATGGGATGGGATGGAAGACGCTGAAGATACAGAAGAGGAAGCAGAGATCATCGGACTCATCGACCATCTCGCAGCAGATTTTATCTTGTCCCCGCTTCGAGGCGAACCGTCGTGCCGGGAGGATTTGCATCCGTTTGACACAAATATCCGGGCAGAGGTCGGGGACATTCTCCGTTACCGACCGTGGGGCTGCCCGATAACACATTTCGCAGAGGTTCTGGAAGTAGCTCACGGGCTCTTTACCGTGCACGTCGTCGGTCCGCTCCACCGGCTCGGCAGCGAGATTGAATGGAAGGACGCTGGGATATGCATGGTTGTTAGCTTCGAGGGACTGGTGACGAAGGGGGGTATGCCCGATGTCGGGGCGACGGTGCGGTTTTTGCCAGAGCACTGCATGATGGGCAAGGTACACGCAGGCGTGATCGTGCATTCGGAGGGGGATCGCTTGCGGATCGAGGGGATCGATCTGAAGGTGTGGTGAGTTCTGCCGCCGCCTTGCAGGAATTGCCAACCTCCATGACTCAGGCGGACGGGTCGCTCATCAGCAAGTCAACGTCTCTTTTTCCCGTAGAAGAGATCGATGTACTCTTCGTTTGTGAGATTGGCTCTGGCAACGAGTTTCTTCAAAAGACCAACACCGAGCGTTTTCCACTGTGGACAGGTATCGACAGGTGAATATCACTTCCTTCTTTTATAGGTACGCGGCAGAAGACCTCGCTACTTGTAGTGGGGATGAATGCAGCCGAGTGGTTGGATTTAGTCATGCTCTACCCTCTCGATATACCTCTTAATCTTTAAAAACATTGCGTCGGTATTTAGGACAAAAAACAATATGATAGTTAGTGTGAAACACTGAACTTCTGGTTGTTTTGGCTTCTATAAACTATATATGCAATTTTAACTAATATAAGTATTGTGTTAAGACGTACTTTCAAATATCGGCTGTATCCAACAAAGGATCAAGTACACATATTAGCATACTGCCTGACTACTTGTAGGTATCTCTACAATGAGATGCTGGAAGACCGTAAAAATGCTTATGATCGTTGTGGTAGAGGATTAAACTATAACGAGCAGGCAGGGCAGTTAAAATACCTTAATCCTGGCATATA
>QMVM01000010.1 GCA_003661105.1 Methanosarcinales archaeon
CCGTCCCCGTCCGTGTCAGTACCGTTATAGTTGCTCCAGTAGTTTCCGCCGATGGAGGGTCCGCCGATTATATTTGGTTTGGCGGTTATGGTGGTGATGTTCCACCGGTTGGATCCGTCGTCGCAGGCGTTGTTTGTGTTGCCCCAGTAGTTGTTGTAGATCAAGTTGTCGCTCGAATCACACAGGTTGATGCCACAGTTGTCGTTGTTCGATGCGGTGTTGTTCAGAAGTATATTGTTGCTCGAAGACTTCAGGCAGATGCCGTTTTCGTTGCACGATGCAGTATTGTCGGAGATGTTGCAATGATCTGCTCCGTTTAGATAAATCCCTGCCCCGGATGTTCCGGTTGCTCCTGCCACACCGAACCCGGATATGTTCACGTAATCAGCAACCACCTCAAAGACGTGATCGCCGGGATTTGCTGCTTGAACAATCGTTGAAACAGACCCGGCTTCAGACCGAATCGTCAGATGATCCCTCGCCACATCCACATTCTCGAAGTAGCTGCCATTCTTGACGCAGATAGTCTCGCCAGCGGTTGCAGTATCGACCGCAGCCTGTACCGGAGTTCCGCTCGCGTTAAACGCGCCGCCGTCGCGCCACCAGCCGCTCGTACTCACGCAGATACCGCCACAGTCGCAAGAGGTTGCATCTGCCGTGATACGTGCGTCAACCAGACCATACCCATACACGTCGTCCTTCCCCGGATCTCCCAAATCTTGTGCCATTGATTGCAGTTGCAGTCTCACATCTTCATTGTTCACTACCCCATCGTCATTAACATCCGACAGGTTGGATGAAATGATAAGAGCGGCGGTTCCAGCCACGTGAGGGGCTGCCTGGGAAGTTCCGCTCAAATTACCATAGCTACTGCCACCTACGAAAGTAGACCGTATATTCACACCCGGAGCGGCTAACTCAACCTCCTGACCAATGGGTGACAAAGATGCACGGTTATCATCCGGATATGTAGCTGTTACAGCCATCACAGAATCGTACCTGGCTGGATAGGTCACATTTCCACCATAAGTATTTCCAGCCGCTGCCACCAGAAGCACACCTGCACCGGATGCATTACAACAGGCATCACGAAGTGATTGGGAATACACACTTGTACCAAGGCTCATAACGACCACATCCATATCATTATATACTGCCCACTCAATGCCCGCGATCACCCAGCTGGCAGTACCAAAACCGGCGCTATCCAACACCCTGACAGCATAGAGGCTGACATTCGGAGCTACGCCTACCACGCCAACATTATTCCTCTCGGCAGCGATGACACCTGCCACATGGGTGCCATGGCTATTATAAGCCTCAAAGGGATCCGGATCGTTGAACACGAAATCATAACCGCCTTTATAATTAGCATCCAGGTCTTCATGAGTATAATCCACACCGGTATCAATGACCGCCACTTTAACCCCGGTACCACCAATGCCATTGTTATGTGCTATTTCACAGCCAATATGGCTCACACCCGTGGAATTCACATATTCATCGGTTGCTATCGTAAGTATTACATCATCCTCAATATAGGCGACCCGCGGGTTCTTTCTCATATCATCTATTGCCTGCTCGGATAAACTGGCAGACACAGCAGGGATTAAGCGGTACTCGTGTTTTACAAAACCCCCCTCGCTGTAGATCAATGCCTTTTCCGAGGGGATAGGCATCTGGTGAAATCCAATAATAATATCACGCCGCGGCTCTTCTGAGTAAGCTGTTCCACTTAATAGTATGGTAATAATCGTTAAAAACGTTATAAGCACCGAAAAGGATTTTTTCATATCTTTCTACTATGCAAAAAAATTAAAGATAGGGATTTGACAGAAAATCCCTATTCGATGTTCTTTGGCTTCTTATGTGGTTCGTTTGGGTTATCTTCGCCTTGATCCAGCGATCGTGGCAGAGTCAGAACCATATAGCGTCGTAACGGTTGCCATGTCTCCAACTGTTGCTGAAGGACATTCAACCACGATCCGGGTATCGTCCCAGGAGACCATACTGGTTTCAAGGTCATTGCCTTCGCAAGCGATGGTAACGCCGAGCAACTCACTATAGGATTCACCGGATTCATCACAGAACCCTGAACCACGGACTGTCACAAGATCTCCCCTGATTGTGGCTGAATCGATTGATACCTTAGGCGCGACCACCAGTGGCACCAATTTGCTCTTCAGGCCACCCTTGACCACACACAGTCCGTAATTTCCTTTACGCATTCCTGGGACGGCCACTACGATCTCTGAGCCGGTTATGGAATCAGGTATCAGTGTTATGTTTGTTATACCATCATCGATAACCACCTCGGAAGTATAGTCTATACCATCCATAGTAGTCTCGAGGTTGCTGCCGGTAATGGTCATTACTGTTTTCGCACCAGCCACCAATTTGTCAGAACTTACACTGTGTATGTTCGGGGTTACGAGTCTTTCTGGCACAGTGCTGGATGCTTCAAACCATGAATGACATCCCATGCAGTCCCAACTATCACCTATATGCCCATATCCAAGCTCGCCTTCAGTGGCAGCGTAGTCGTACTGGATATTGTGCAGTGATTTGACACCATGACAGTCTTCACATTTCCTCATAGAAACGTTTGTACCTGTGACGTCGTGGCATACACCACACATGTTATTGTCGCCAGGCCAGATGCTATGGTGTGTCTGGTAATTGTCGTAAATCGCTGCCCCTGAAACCGGGGTTGTATTGGCTTCATGACATGCCTCGCAGCCGCCCCCTTTCGTATTGGTAGTCCCATTTATCCATGTATAGCTGGTATCCGGGGTTATCAATGACGCAGCATATGTTGGGATATAATGCTCATCATCATAGTCGTCAACAAGGCTACCGTGGCAGTGGCTGCAATGTCTAGCCAGAGCTTCATCTGCAGTGTGATGTGGTGATGCATTATGACACACCAAGCAGTCCCTGATCGGAGTGTCAATGCCGCCAGTTGGACCAAGTTTGTGGCAGTCTGTGCAGTTATACCCTTCATTTGGTACTAACATGTGGTGTGTGTCAGGAACTCCGGAACTGTGACATGCCCTACACTCATCTTCTGCAAACCCCTCGTACATTGTGTCGTATATCCCCATATTCTGATTCGCCGGGGGTGGTGGTATTATTGCTAATGCTATACTAATTGACAGAACGACGATTAATATAGTTAGCCCATACAATATTCTTTGCCTTTTCACTACTTATACTCCTCCTGATGTTTGTAGTATGGCATAATACGATCCACCCCTCATAAAGTTTTTGTTTTTTTTAACATTGGGTCAAAATTCGCGCACATCCGGACCCGTGCCAATGACCATATCGCCCATGATCTTAGGAATTTTCAACGCGTAAATTGCGCCCCACAAGCTTCGAGTAGCGTCTCAAACCCCTCCCACTGATCAAGCAGTTGGCATAAGATCGACAATTGGATTTTCAGATGGGGGGCGTATCGAAGAGTGTGGCCGGGCTGCCGACACCAGAGAAGACAGCAACCTCCTCATTAATCATTATTAAATACTATGGAGGCGCAAGTTTCAAATATGGATACAGAAGTTGTAGATGTGGAAGTCTTACTCGAACTTGGTGAGACAATGATTGTTCGCGAAAAAGAGTTTTCGGAGTCCTCTAGAGCAATAGCGGAACTATCAGAAGAGGACCATCTTGATGAGGAGGCATACCTCAAAGAGTTTTACACGCGTGTTCATGGTTTCATGGATAAAACGACCGATTTGATCGCAGCATACCAGGAGTATATAGCCGCGCTTGAGAACGCATGTACCCAACGAGATGCGGAAGCACTCCCGAGTAGTTGTTGTGGATGTTTGCTGTGATAAGGCAGTGCTTGAGAACGATGTACCGAACAAGAAAAATAGCGATATACGGCAAAGGCGGCATCGGCAAGTCCAGCACCGCCTCAAATGTAGCAGCAGCGTGCGCGGATGCCGGGTATTCAGTTACCATCATCGGTTGCGACCCGAAGAGCGATTCCTCGATCACGCTGTTAAATGGCAGGAGGATTCCGACGGTGCTGGATCTGATGCGGCAGGGAGCCGAGCTATCTGAGGCGAATGTCGTCCACGAAGGTTACAAGGGCGTCAAATGCATCGAGGTCGGCGGACCCGAGCCTGGTGTCGGCTGTGCTGGCAGGGGGATCATCGTTGCAGTCACTGAACTGCAGAAGATCACAACAGCGCTTACAGAGAGCGATCTTGTGATCTACGACGTGCCAGGGGATATTGTGTGTGGCGGCTTTGTGGCGCCGATCAGAAAAGGGCTTGTTAGCGAGGCATATATCATCTCGTCAGGCGAATACATGCCGATTTATGCTGCAAACAACATCTGCAAAGGGCTTTTGAAACTGAATATGCCGCTTAGTGGTGTGATCTGCAATTCAAGGAATGTCCCGAGAGAAGAAGAGATTATAACCGAATTTGCAGGCAGCATCGGGAGCGAACTTGTTGCATTCATTCCGAAAGATGATATCGTGCAGGACTGCGAGCGGCAGGGGTTCTCTGTGCTCGAAAGTGCGCCCGACTCCGAAATCGCAGAGGTGTACCGCAAGCTTGCGAAAGCGATCATGGACTGCGAACATTCAGCGATACCAGCTCCGATGGAGGACGACAGCCTCCGTGAACTGCTCAATATATAAGCATATATGCGAGGTGCAGACGGTGAACAGACAGATATTACTCGACCTTCTTACAAATATCCTGAGCTCGCAGGGGTATGAGGTGGATCCCCTGATCCGGGGTACCTCTCCGCGAACGGATCTGGTTGTTGCGAAAGACGGGGGGGTGACTTGCATCCAGTATGGCGGGACCGAGACCGATCTGCGGTATTTTGCAGATGCGGTGCAGGGGGCTTACGATGCGCTCTTCATATCCGATGAGACCACTGACCAGATGGCGCGCTTCGCGGATCGGTACAACATCAGGATGTGGGATCGTGCCGAACTCGAGATTCGCATCGGAAAGGCGATGCTTGCAGAGGCAGAAGACGCAGGTTACGATCTTCTGGGGCAGGAGTACCGGAAGTCTCACGAGTATGAACATCAGGAGTACCAGAAGTCTCGTGAGCATGAGCCTAACGAGTATCAGGGCTATTCTACGGGCCGGATGCAAGAGATCGTCGAGACTGTGGATGATTCGCGTGATGTGCTACAGCTTAGATGCGCGGCTATACGTGCGGATGAGAGACGTGCGATCGCGACTGCGAAGGGGTTTGTCAGCGGTATAACTGGTGCTGCCATCGAGTTTGTGCCGTTCTGGAATTACAGCTACGTCATCGATACGCACCGGCAGTACAGGGCAAAGACGATACATATAGCAGCAGAGGGGTCTGGCGCGATCAATGCTCTTAACAGGGAGAAACATGAGTACCTGCAAGATGTAAGCGATTCCATATCTGTTCCCTGCCAGGATTATGAGATAAAAAGCCCGACCGTGACGAAAGTCGAAGCCCGGGAAGGGATATTAAACGATGCGATCGAGAGCAACACGAGAAACACAGCCTCTACCAGCACATCAGGCGGCGCCATCGTCACCGAGCACAGGACTGTGAGACCCCTGGCAAAGGACATCGATCTCGATATGGACATCGTGTACCTGCCAGTCTGGAAGGTTAAAGGTATGAATGGCAGCATCATGATCGATGCTCACGATGGAAATGCCATAACCACGCCGGTCGATGATGATGTCGAGTTTTTGTGAACTATTGAAGTGGTAGTACATATCCGAGATAGTTACTGTAAATAAGAGTCTGTGTTATAATATCTGCATGCTCAATATCATACGAAGTTTTAAGAAGGATATAGCGGTACAAAATACCATTAATCTGTGTTCATCTGCGTTAATCTGTGGCTGATAAGGGTTTTTAGCCACATATGGACACTGATTCCACCGATTTCATCAATCTACTCGTTTCCAGGTTCCATTGCACTTCATGTCATGGTAAACTATCGTAGATCAGGACACTACTCTGAAAAATTCCGTAATTCTGTCTCAATATACAATGCACTTCCGGCACATTCACGCTTAATCAATCATGCCCCGGTCACTCTTCTGACGGCGGGACGAGATCCAGTAGACTCAGTGACCGCATCCACTCGCCGACCGGCTCACGTGATGTCCCGACGACGAGGCGCTTCTGACCGCGCACATCCTCAAGCATACCCCGCGCCTCGACAACCTCGCCAGCCAGCGCCTGACCTGCATAAGTATGCGTGTAACAGAGGATCTCAGATACGACCGGATGATCGATCTCGTATACCGCGGGACTGTCGAATGCGAAGTCTGCGCTTAGAACCCGCGCGGTCAAGCTGCACCGTCGCAGATCGGCTCCGCGCTCTTGTATGAATGGCAGTTGATCCCAGTCGCGGACAAAGAGAAGGTCGAAATACGTACCGCCGATCATGCCCCTGTTTCCTTTCCGCAGTTCATGGGCCAAGAACTCCTCAAACGAGATTTCAGGCACTCTCTTCGCATAGATCTGGCGCCACATCTCCGCGCTGATCTCTGTGATCTCGAGTTTGGTAGAATCTCGGTCTCGATCACTGTCCTGGTCCCGGTCTATGCTCCTATTTCTCAAAATCTCCTGCCGAATCGCATCTCTCGCAAGGAACCAGTATCGTCCGTACACCACGAAATCGATATCCGAACCTTCGATCTGCAATCCGGGAAGCATCGAACCCGTG
This sequence comes from Methanosarcinales archaeon, assembly GCA_003661105.1. Taxonomy (GTDB): domain Archaea; phylum Halobacteriota; class Methanosarcinia; order Methanosarcinales; family Methanogasteraceae; genus Methanogaster_A. The sequence goes on from QMVM01000010.1 coordinate 6,701, forward strand.
ACCCCCATCTTCCCAACCGGGATTCCAGCACTCTTAAGCACGTCAACGATCACAGCAACACGCGGATCCTCCTTTGCAAGGGTGGGTATGCGATCATTCGACCTGAGAACCTTTGAGATCGCATCTTCGGGAAGACGGAACTTCCAGGAGGGGTGGTTCTTCTCTATAAACTCGTCAGACACGTCAAAATCAAGTTTACGATATCTGACACCGTCCATCTCACGATCACCGTCCTGATCAGGTATATATCTGAGAACTGTTTGCACGCCACCGGTATGATCGTAACCGGACGCTGCAAAGATCCAGTCGTTGTCCGTAACAATAAAATCGCGCAGTCGGATGTTCGTTGCGTGCATTATAGCGGGGGATGGATTTGAACCATCGATCTTCGGGTTATGAGCCCGACGGGATATCCTGGCTACCCTACCCCGCTGGCATGGTTGCATACCAGATACAGTGCCGGTAATACATAAATGCTTTGATCACTTTGGCGTAAGTTCACAAACCCATCGCACCGAACGCTTCAAATGGTTTATATGATCTGGGTGATGTATAGCAATTGTGAAAGCAAGCAAGGAAATCACAGGAAGAAACATAGCTGCAATTATTATCATACTTACCATAGTATGCTCTGCGTTCGGCTGCATCGGCGGCGATAAACCGTCCGAAAAGAAACCAACTGGTCCATGGGTGCCGCCGGAGCGTCCCTATGTCAAATCGATCGACACATCCCAGCTGAAACTCGGAGTCCCCTCTGATGCGACCATAACGATCTGCAACAATGGAATCGAGACTGTTACAAAAGAGAAGATCGTCATGACCGCAACTGCCGTCAAGATGGATGACTGGAAGGTCAACCTTGGTATGAAAAGCATGTCTACCGAAGAGAAGACCGAGGAGTACACACTCGAATTCGACGATCGGATCGAGAGCGGAGAATCGCATGGATTGTGTGCAGAGTTTAATCTGCCCGCGAAAGTCGAAACAAAGATCGGGAAAGTCTCAATTGCGGGAACATACCGTGTGGTGATCAAAGTATATGCAAACGATAAATTGATAGGTGAAAAGATACTAACAGACCTGCATCTGACATGAAGTGATTATATGACCAAAAAAACAAAAGGACAGAAGAAACTGCTCGCAAAGGCACACAATCAGAACCAGCGTGTTCCTGTTTGGGCGATTATGAAGACGAATCGGAAGGTATCAACCCATCCGAAGAGGCGTCACTGGAGACGCAACAGCATCAAGGATTAAACCTGAAGGATTGATTGAGTATGATGGAAAAGGAACAGATATACACGATACCGCTGCGGTCTGTGAAGAGGACTGCCAGATGGAAGCGAAGTAAGAGGGCAGTGAAAGATGTGCGCGCATACCTCACGAGGCACATGAAGACAGATTCCGAGAGCGTCAAACTGGATCGCACGATCAATGAAGCAATCTGGAGGCGGGGCGCAGAGAAGCCGCCAAGGCGTATCAGGGTGCGTGCTGTGCGGTTTGAGGATGGTATTGTGGAGGCGGAACTCGCTTGATTGCAGTTCTGTAAAATACGATGCTGAAAGCTTTATTGAAGAGGTGAGAGTGCACTGGATCGAAAACTAACTCTTTATGGCAGTACCGTACTTGGCATCTTCGCTACAGTGACTGAGGACGTAGCATTCGTTCCGGCAGGTGTGCCTGACCTGGTTGCGCAACAGATCGAGGATGTGATGCAGGTTCGAATTGTGCCGGTTTCGCTGGCAGGGAGTTTCATCGTGGGATCGCTGTTGTGCGGAAACTGCACAGGGTTTGTGGTCTCAAAGCATGCGCACCCAAGCGAGATCGAAGAACTGCGGGAGTTTGGCGATGTGCAGCCGCTCCCAAGCCTCATGAACGCCTGTGGAAACATCATTCTCGCAAACGACACCGCTGCAATCGTGCACCCGCAGCTCTCTGATAAGGCGGTAGCGGTGATTCAGGAGACGATGCAGGTGGATGTGCATAGGGCTACAATCGCAGGGTTAAAGACGGTTGGTATGGCTGGAATCGCCACTAACAAAGGTGTTCTGGTGCATCCGAAGGTAAGCGATGCTGAAATATCGATTCTCGAGGACGTGTTTAATCTTCCTGTCGATATCGGGACTGTCAATTTCGGATCACCGCTTATCGGGGCGGGATTGCTTGCAAACTCGGCAGGATACCTTGCAGGCGCGGACACTACAGGACATGAACTCGGCAGAATCGAGGACGCGCTCGGATATCTATGAGACACTGGAGTGCGCGGCGGTCTTCCTGATGTTAGAGGTATGCTTATGACAACAACTATTGCAATCACAGGGAAGGGAGGAACAGGGAAAACAGCAGTCACCGCGCTCTTGATCAGACGCGTTATGCGCGGCGAGCGTTTGCTGCTTGCGGTCGACGCCGATCCCGACACCAATCTTCCGGACGCGCTTGGTGATACCGTTACCAGAACCGTGGGTGATGTCAGGGAGCTGATGCTCGAAGGTCTTCCGCCTGATGCCGACAAGATGCTGGTGCTAGAATCGAGGATATATGAGATACTTACAGAGACGCCAAAGTACGACCTGCTTGTGATGGGGAGGCCCGATGGACCCGGATGCTACTGCTATGCAAACAACTTGCTTCGCGGCATCATGGACAAGGTCACGAAGAACTACGATCTTGCGATCATCGATACCGCGGCGGGTCTCGAGCATCTGAGCAGGAGGATTATCAGAAACCTCGACATTTTGCTCGTGGTGACCGATGGCTCGCGCAAAGGGCTTCTCACTGCCGAACGAATACGTGACCTCGCAGGCGATCTCGATCTCGGATTCAAAAAGATCTATATCATCTTAAACAAGGTCACGCCTGATAACAGGGAGAGTTTGCAGAAGTATGCATCGGAACTCGATTTTGAGATTGCTGGGACGATCCCGTTCGATTCTGTACTTGCAGACTACGACCTCGATGGGACTCCTCTCATCGATCTGCCTGATGACTCGGAAGCGGTCACAGAGGTAGAGCGGATCGCGGAACTGATTGGGATCTGACAATCCCTGTCGATTTATGCCACTCTGCAAATGTAATTTGGAGTTCTAACATTTCAGAACATCGTTTTGGATGATGCCCGGAATAGGCGTGATCATCGCATAATGCCCAAGCGGGGATCTCTGATATCCGGTCGGTGCAGAGAGATACTCTATAACTCGATTCGCCCGGCTGCCGCCTGCAGGATCATGAGGGGGTCAAGCGAGGTGACGCGTCCGTCGCCACTGACATCGGCTGCGTCGTCGTGTGCGCCGCTGGCTGCGATCCGGAATGCGGCAGCATTGCCGATAGGCATCAGGTGTCGCCGATGCCACATAGATTTATGTCCCCACATCATGGATTCCACACCTCTGTGAAATCGACGCGTTCAAAATCCGAATCATTCGTCGCGATGTGCTTGATCCACAATCATTCCATGACTGCTACGTGATATGAATCGGTGGTTATCAGTCCGAATTCAGATCCCAAATCCCCTGATCTGTTGAAATCATCGACCCGCACATCTTCAACCCTCAGTCCACAGAGTGTACCAATGTACTCTCTAAATTCCTCGACAATCCCATAACATGTTTTGATGAACTTTTGGTCATTCAGTTTCTCATGCATCTTCCAAAATCGATCAGTATCTAATAATTCCCCGGCTTTTGCGATTAACAATTTGTACGAGACCTCATTAAGTACCGCAGGTGTTGTAATTGCCTTAATTTCCATATACTCCACCCGTTCAAGAAAATCGATACATGCACGCCCATATATCGGTTCACTCTGAGATACATAGATAAAAATATTTGCATCAACAAATATGCTTTCATATAGATTAAAATCATTGAGTTTCATGAGAGTCCATCAATCCTCCAGCAGATGCATATTGTATGCTTCATCGAGTTGTTTCACTGATAGCAGGGATTTCTGCGAGCGCCCTGCAAATCGTCTGGTGTTGCTTATGGATTGCAAGATTACGGTATGTCCTATGATATGTATTTGTGGAGTTCCCTCAATTCCTGCCTCCGTTAATATGCTCGTTGGGATAAGTATCCCTTCTGGTTTCCGGGTTGTGGTTTGCATATTCATGGCTCTGATTGCTGGTTGTACTTGTTATATTTTTATCGCGCCGGCACACAAGAGCACCGCGGCGGCTGCGAGCATCAGGATCAGAAGAACACACGCACACGCATCTTCGCGGGCAAAACAGTTTGGAATTCATCGCTTTGGTTACATCTGTTCACAAGAATCATATCCAATGTATCATTCATCAAACCAACCGCCCGCCCTAAAAACTTAACCGCCACGATTGGCTGAAAACCAACCACATAGAGCACCAGAAACAAGTTTACATGCCCCGCACTCTTGCCACCATCCAATCCCTCTTTCTTGCAGCCTCTATGAATGTGATGTTGATCATCCCATCAACGACACATGCATCTCGCAAATTAGAGTGTAGCAGTCGAGACCGTGCCGCCTCCTGCGCCTTCTATCATTCGGATGACATCGCCGGGCAGCATCGATGCGTGCTGTGAGATCACGACAGCGCCGATGAGCACCACCTTCTGGTCGCTATTAGAGTGGTACCGCCCCGGCTGCAGAGTTTACGAGAGGCACTATCCAAAAGGGCGGTGGGTTTCACTACTTTGATAGCGCCTTCGTTATCCCATAATCCCCTGTGGCATCTCGGTCAGCACCAGATATATCAGGAATCCGGCAGCCCCGATCAGCAGTATTCCCGCACCTGCAACCTTAGCGATCATCAGGAACTCTTCTCTGGTCGGTTTCCTTGCGAGTTTGAGTATCCTTGTATACTCGGAAAGTTTTAACGAATGAGTGGACGCCATGTTTAGCAGACAAAGTCGATGCCGTATTTTCTGATGACGTTCGCGCTGTTGCCAGAACCCTTTCCGTAGATCTGCGGTGATTTGACGCCAGTGACCACAAGCATGGTGCGTACCTTGTTCTCAAGCGATGGATCGATCTGCGCACCCCATATCAGGCGGGCATTCGGATCGACACGCTGGTAAACTTCTTCAACTACGCCCTCCGCCTCAGCAACGGTCATATCAGACCCGCCGACCACGTTCACGAGTGCTGAGGTCGCGCCTGATATATCCACGTCGAGAAGCGGGCTTCGAAGCGCCTTTTTAACGGACTCTGTCGCCTTGTTCTCGCCGTCTGCCTCACCAAGCCCGATCATTGCTACGCCACCTTTCTGCATGATCGTCCGCACATCCGCGAAGTCGAGGTTGACCAGTCCGGGTTTTGTGATCAGTTCGGTGATGCCCTTTACCGCACGCATCAGAACCTCGTCGCAGACCTTAAACGCAACCTGAAGTGGCAGTCTCGGCACCACTTCCATCAGCCGGTCGTTCGGTACGACGATCACGGTGTCAGATACTTCCATGAGCCGCTTGAGCCCTGCCTCGGCATTGCTCCTCCTGATCGAGCCCTCCGCTGTGAACGGGAGCGTCACGATTGAGATTGTAAGTGCGCCAGCGTCCTGTGCGGATTTCGCAACGACTGGTGCTGATCCCGTACCCGTACCCCCGCCAAGCCCGGATGTGATAAATACCATATCCGAGCCTTCTACGATATTCTGGATCTCATCCAGACTCTCTTCAGCGGCAGCCTCCCCTATCTGCGGCATACTGCCAGCACCAAGCCCCCTTGTGGTCTTGCGCCCGAGCAAAATCTTCCGGCTGGCATTGATATATAACAGATGCTGGGCGTCTGTGTTCACAGCAGCCAGATCCGCGCCGGAGATGCCCTCTTCCATCATCCGCTGGATGGTGTTCGAGCCGCCGCCTCCGCATCCGACCACCGAAATATTGGTCTTTAATTCTGAGAGAATCTTCTCGAGTTCCTCATCGGCTTCGGTGGAGGGGTCATGCCGATACATCGGCGTTTCTATCTCCATTTCCGCTCGAGATAATGCTTCTTCTACAATAGACTTCATAATTCAATCCTCTGGTGTATTATACGCGCCTTTTGGTACTTAAGCATGATTATCATAGTATCCTAAAAAGTATTGTTCAAGTATTACTCAAATAGTTTCTTTACCTTTGGCAGTGATGAGGTTAGTGCAAAGACGATCGCCCTGTCACCTGCACGAATCTGGTTGATCCCTCTGGGTACAATCACCTCGTTATCACGCACGATAGCGCTTACTATGGCGCCTTTCGGGAACTTAGTCCTATCAAGGGTCCTCTTTATCATCTTTGATCCGGGTGCTGCTATCAACTCGATGATCTCTGCCTGTTCACCCTCGATAGTTGCGAGCGACTCAACACCAGCACCCATGCTGACGCGCAGGACACCGTCGATGGTTGCCTGTTTCGGGGAGAGTGCCGCATCGATGCCGACCATCTCAAAGAGCTCCATGTACTCGGATCGATCGACCTTTGCGATAACTTTCTTTGCGCCGAGTTGCTTTGCGAGCAGCAGGCAGAGAAGGTTCTTCTCGTCGCTGTCGGTCGTTGCGATGACCACATTCATCGTGCCTGCACCCTCTGACCTCAAAAGCGCTTCATCGGTGCCGTCGCCGTGCAGCACCAGTACTCCGGAAAGCGCACCTGCGATCTCCAAACACCGACCCTCGTCTGCCTCAACGATCTTGAGATCGACATCGCCACGCTCTGAAAGTAGACTTGCAAGGTAGAACCCAACAGTGCCCGCGCCAACAATCATAACCTTGTTATGCATGTTCGAGCCGCCGCCAAACATCTCCTCGATAGCGATTATGGATTCCTGCTTCCCAATAACGATTACATGGTCGCCTTCGTGCATAACGTCGCTGCCGTGCGGAATCAGGACATCTTTTCCCCTGACAAGCGCGCTGATGACGCAGCAATCAGGGATCTCCGCATCTGCAAGTGATACCCCGTCAAATGTCGTATCCCTGCCAACCTTAAACTCCATCATCTTGACCTTGCCATCGGCGAATGCTTCCATACCGACCGCAGAGGGTACTGATATGATCCCTGCAACCTCTGAGGCAAGCGTCAGTTCAGGGCAGATCATGTAATCCATGCCGATCGCTTCCCTGTGCGTAGTCGGCTTGTTTATGTAGTCGGGATTCGAGACCCGGGCTATCGTCGTGCATGTCCCCTTATCCTTTGTTAATAGCTTCGTAGCGATGCAGGCGACGACATTGATCTCATCGTTGCCTGTAACAGCAACAACAAGGTCTGCTGGAAGAACCTGCTTTAAAACATCTGCATTGGCACCATTTCCTTGAACAACCTGCACGTCCAGTTTACCTGCCCTTTCGCAGGATTCTTCCCTCCTATCGATGAGGATGACATCGTTATCCGCATACAACGCTTTTGCGATCGAGTATCCAACCTCCCCTGCACCGATAATTGCGATCTTCATCCGTGTTTAAAGCTCCATCGCATCGTTTGTCTTTGTAATCGATCGCATCGCATCGCTCTCGGTCTCAGTCATAGCCCGGATGCAGTCGATGTTCTCAAGTATTACGTCAGATTCCTGGTGGATCGCCTGGAACAGGTATAACTCGCAATCAGAGACGTTGACCGACTCCTCCCATATACAGTTCTCCCACATATCGCTACGCGGGCGGTCCATATCGCGTGCCAGTTCCATAACCTCCGCGGTCGAAGCCATCCCCTCACCGATGAGCCGGATCCGTGAGTTCTCATCGAGAGCCTCGAGCACATCTTCAGACGTGCATGCATCTTTCAGGTCCATGTTCACGATATGCAGGTGCATAAGCGTCGTTGGGACCTTGATCGCAACGGTATCGATATCGATCTCAGGAAGAACGGTCTTCACGTCAGGTCCATGATGGGACGGCATCTTCAGTTCAGGCACGATCGCATTAATCGGACCTTTTTTGACATCAGGGGGATCTGCAGATCGCCTGCAGAGCGTTGCACGCACCTTCCTGACACCGAACGCTTTATCAAGCGTTGAGATGACCCTGGATAGTCCTGTTGTGTTGCAGGAGACGACCCTTGCATAATCGCATCCGAGTGCATCATCGTAGTTCGAGTGCGCATTAAACGAGATTCCCGCGAGTTCGTGATCCTCTCCGCCCTGCCACATCGCTTTTATGCCTGCGGCATCGTAGAGTGCCTTGTTAGGTGCAGCAATCTTGTTAGGCGTGCAGTCCACAACAACGTCTCCTATCTCGAGCATATCCTCAACCGTGCCGCTCACTTCCATTCCGGCAGCCTCAAAGTCAGGTTCCCTGCCAGCAAGCACGTATAGGGGATATCCCTTCTCAAGTGCCATCCGAGCCTCGAAGTTCGGGCGCGTCTTTGCTACACCCACAACTTCCATATCCAACTGTAGCGCGGCAGCATCTGCTACACGTTTTCCAATCGTTCCATAGCCATTTACCACAACTTTTACAGACATAGTTATCCCTCTATAGTCGCTTTTTCATTAGTTATATCTATTTCGCTGATTCGCCCGTGTACGGTCGTTACGTCGCCAAGGATGCTTCGTAGTTCGATCGCATCACCGTTCACCTTGATATGCACGACATCCTCTGCAAGAACTGTTCCGTCCGGTTTTACCACCTTTAGTTCACACATGAGTTTGGGTATGCCAGTTCAGTAGATAAAACTTTTGTGTCTGTTTGGGGCTGTCGCGCCTTGTGGTGTTGGCACCCACCTTCACGAGGAGATTTGTGTAAATCGATGAGACGACCGGGGCGCGATTATCTTTTTACTTTTTGTTTGGAATGAATTCGTTCTTTGAAACCCAAGTTTCCCACCTAAAAATCAAAACCCCTATCGTATGGCTGCATGCCCCTAAAATTTCGGCGATTTCTTGGTCGTAGCTTTCTGCATTTAATCCCCATCGACTTTAGAGATGCCCCATTTATCCGTCAAGTATACATTCCTTACGGGGTTCTGCGAAAAACATGGCAATATCAGGTGCTCCCCCGGTTCAAAAAAGCACTTCCAAAGGAATGTGTATATTCGATACTCATAAACCGACTTTTCCAGGAATATCCCAAGGGATCCTATGTGCATCTCCCAAAAGAATCCAGAATCACAGACAAAAATAGGATAGCAAAGTACGTAGCCAGATATATCAGACATTCAGCAGTTACAAATTACCCGATTGGAACCACCCGATGCTTAGCCAGAGCTACAATTGATTTACACCCGAAAGGTGCTTTCTTGTGAAAAAAAATCGTTTTTAAACTGAACTCCCGTAAAATCCTCGTCTATGTATAACCCATGAATAGCATACATCATGCAACCATGTGGTTCATTCATACACCAATCTCAATCCCACACCCACCTCTATTATATCTACAACTCGAGACAACATAATCTTCGAATTCAAGTCAGTACAGTGTGCGGCATGTACGGTTTCCGGTTGTAATTCCTTCATGTACTCAAGCGTACCCTTTAGTTGTTCGAAAGAGGTGCCGAGCAGGTGAAATCCCCCGATTATGTCAACCACTCGATCATCACCGCAGACCTTTTTTGCATATTCGATGATGTTGCAGATTCCTGCGTGCGAACAACCAGTAACGATCGTAAGCCCTTTCGGTGATGTATAAACCAGAGCAGAATCGTCGAGTACATAATCGTCTTCTTCAGTTCCATCTCGCAGGATTCTTCCAATCGGCTCCATCGCTTCAAAGTCATTCGTTCGTTCGATCTCACCGAGAAAAACCAGATTATCAGTCAGCCACAGGGGTTCTCTGCTCAGTCTCATATCGAAGTGGCAGGATAACTTATCTTCTGAGATTAAAGATCCGATCTCCGGGATACCGTCAACTGTTCTGGTTAAAAATGCAGAAGGATGGGCTACAAGAGTTGGATTATCACAATTTACCTTTTCCATTCTTGCTTCGGTATAGAGTTTGATCAGATGGTATAGCCCCCATGTATGATCAAGATGCCCGTGAGAGAGTACTACGCTGTCGATGTCCAGCAGGTGAATGCCCATCTTTTCCGCGTTTCTTATGAACACGTCCGAATATCCCACATCAAACAGGATACTGGTGCCTCCATTTTGAAGGTGATAAGACACTCCCGGTTCACCCTGAAAGTAACGATCTATGAGGGTGTTGTTATCCACAAGAACGCTTAATTCCAGCATTATACCATCCCATCAGCACATAATCCCATAACTCTAATATCAGTCGTACAACAGCCGGGTCTCTTCATCAGTAAGTGTCGGTTTGATGATCTCAGTCCATCGCGGAGAGTTCCATGTCCCGAGTGCCGTATGCGTCTCATAGTAGTTCTGGGGGATCGGATGCGTCCCAATAACGACATTGAGTCCGTATTTTGCCTTGATAAAGTCCCGGAAGCGGGTCACACGGGGGCATGGTGGATATCCGACGACAAGTCCTGTTGCGAAGTGTATTACCTCCGCCCCATTCTTCTTCATCTCCTCCGGAGCATATTCGATATTTCCACCAGGACATCCACCACACGCAGTATATCCAACCAGTTTCACCTCTTTACCCTCATAAATGCTGAATGCACCCTCCCTGTTGTTAAGCGCCCTCAGACATTTGCCTCCGGCACACATACGGTAGCGGTCGCATATAATAATCCCGATACGGATTTCATCGCTCATTTTACGCCCTCTGCAACTTCTGGTTATTGATTGCGGACAACAAATGCTTTTTGAATGCACGCAGATGATCTTTTCACTCTAACATCACAAAATGATCATTTCATTTTTTTCTTCGCTTTTGCAAGTTTCTTCTTTGCATCGCCACTTCCGGACGCAGCTTGCTTTTCAAGTTCTTCTAACATTACCTTCTTCTTAGAGCTCCTTCTTACCATATCTTTCTTAGACATTGCCATAGGAGGTATATTTTAAACTGCACCGTACTTAAATGATTTCAGAAAAACTACGAGTCAGCAAAACTGCTAATAAATCCCGCGCACTGATGTGCTTTACCAGATAGGATATTGATGTGTTCCTTTTCGAAGGTCCCCTCGCTTTCGATAGATATCTTCATCCAATTCATCGATCCGGATCGAGATGAACTCGAGATGCTCTTAAACGCATCTTCAGCAGGAAC
>QMVM01000011.1 GCA_003661105.1 Methanosarcinales archaeon
CATTTCCAAAATGGTCTTTCACTTCCACGAAAAGCTCGTCCGCATGTTGTCTGCAATTTTTCGTTATCTGTCTTGCTGCCCGGAGGAGCTCACCTCCATGGGTCTTACCAGCATTATCAATAATTTGTTTGCTCACATCTATAACGACGACGATTGGAGTTCCGTATAACGAGTTCAACGCTTGCAGAAAAGTCTTTACGTACTTTTTACTTTCCGTTGGGATGATTTGAGCATCCATAGTGATCCCAGTCTCACCTTCTTTTGCCATAAACACAATTTCGTTGCTTGCCTCTCCGGTTCCGTCCAGATGAAGCCTTACACCACCCCATTTTTCAAAAGAAGCTCTTATTTGAGGTACATGTCTTTTGTGAAGGGCGTAGAACCTCAGAAGAAACTCTTCAGACAGGTTGGAAATCTTGCCAGTATAGATGTGAATCCCCCTCGCTGAAAGAATATTCCGGATCTCTTCTCGTTGATAGTCGAAATGCCATCGCAAAATTCCGATTGCGATCATTACTTTGCTGTCGAAGTTGCGACCAGCAGGATATATCCGATTAACTATCGAAACCAAAGGTTCGTTGAATGAACCGTATTCCTTGCAGTATCTGGAACAAATATCGAACCTTACCACTCCTGACAATGTTTTAACTATTCTTTTGTCTGTTAGTTTTATGTGGAGCCTTTTTCTACAGATGGGGCATTTGTCAGGGATTTTTTTGAGTTCTTCGGGTAAAATAGGTAGATATAGAATGTTTTTTTTTCAAAATCATAGTTGATGCCGATGCGTTCAAGAGAGTCGCGTATGACCGGGTGCCCCATACCCTCCAGCATGTCAATGACCTCGTTTGGGGTTAAATCTCCTTGCATCAGTCGAACCGCTAAATATGAGAACTGTACGTTATCTATTTGGAAATTGGTTGGGAACGACGGGTTAGTACCCAGGGATCTGATGTGTCGCTGGACAACTTTCCCGCCAACTCGAACAGATTCCACCTCTGCGTAATATACCCTGGTTTCGCCGTTTTTGTTGTGACGACTGATCTTTCGGATGTAGCTCATAGTGTAGTGTAACGTTCCACTACTACATAATACTACCGCTTTTCGCAAAGGACATTTATTCAATCGATATGGGTAAAATGAGACGATGTGAGGGGGTGTTAGCGATCTACAAATCCAACCTCATTCTGACGCCATAGAAATGAACCGTACACGGAAGAGGAACAAACACATCAATGCGGTCAATCGACATCAAAGGGGCGAACGCCCCTCCAAAATTTGCGAAAGCGTTGGCAGATCAAGAGTATGGCTGCGAAAGTGGATTGGAAGATATAACAATTCCGATAAAAGCAGTAAAAAGGAGTGGTTTCGGGATGAATCCAGAGCACCGAAGAATGTTCATAGAAAAACAGATTCGGGGGTGGAACAACTCATAATAAATGTGCTAAAGTAGCCGATGGAAGGAAAAACCAAAGATACAAAATATCGTTGCATTGGAGCTGAGTAAATACAATTTCGGACGCATGAGCTCGGTCATTCAGAAGATGATACCCCGAGCTTGGCAACAATCAAACGTATCATAAAAAGGAACGGTAGGGTGGTTCAAAAGAGGAAACGATATATCCGATGTAAATATAAGAAACAAATCTTTCCGGACCGACACAACAACAGCCAGGATTGGAAATATAGGAAAATTAACCGGGAAGCTATACCACAACGCAGAATTCCGAGAGATTTTGAGATCGATACGAATAACTTTCCGCTCACAGTGGGCGAAGTGCACTTCATGCGGCAGGTGAAGGAGAACGGAATAATTAGTGCGTTGAACGAAGATTTCAGCATCGAATAAATCAGTGGCGCATGAATATGTGTGGGCTACCATCGACACAAAAGATGAACAATTGAGGGTCTACTATCGGGAGAAGAATGCAGAAGCGGCGAGGCTTGTCAAGGTTCATGAGTACCGGATTGATGAGGATGTGAAGGAATTCGAGGTGAAGTTCTAAAATATGAGATGTAAGTGATGTGTTGAGCCTAACTTACACTTGGAGTGTAAACGATGTGTTGAGCTTTTTGATGTAAGCGATGTTATGAGCCTTACCAGATACGTAGTAGAGTTATCTGACGATACTCCACACATGGGACGTTCGTGTGATTCGTTTATTCGTTCCGTTCGTGATCCCTTCTACCGATTTTATGCCTTTGGTGCTGCTCGCTACGCTCACAGTTACGAACTCACGCGTTTGGACGAATTGCACTAATTTTAACAGGTTGTTTTTTGGCAAACCCTAAAGTCATGTAAAACCTGACTTTCGGCGAATTGGAATAGCCTGTCCTTTTATTGTCACAGAACACATGTAGAATTACTAACGACGCGATTGAAGAATGGGCATTCGAAAAGGGTGGAACGTGTCGTACCTGCGTGACACCTTTTGGGACGTGATTTACGTTTCACCGAAAATCGAGGTAAAAGCATAATAAGCAGCAAAAAACATCTATGGATTGATTGTTATGAACGCAGCAAAAAAATTCGCTCTTGATGTGGGGTGGGTGTTCATAGGCTCGATGGTTGTTTTGCTGCTGCATTTTCTGCAAAAGCCTATAATGGCACGGTACCTTGGACCTGATGGTCTGGGGTTATTTTCTATTGTCACAATGATTGCTGGCATTATTACCCTTATAGCCGGGCTGGGAATCAATAGCGCAGTTGTGAAATATATGGCAGAATATAAAGATAATAAAGGGAAATTAAGTGCAGTATTTTCAAGTGCATTTATCACGGTGGCAATTTTTGGAGTGGTAGCCAGTGTTGTTTTGTTTGCATTTTCGGATAAACTTGCAGGTATATTCGACATGCCTTCATTGTCCTATTTGCTTAAGATCTACGCATTTGTACTTCCATTCTCGCTAATGTATGGTGTTATTATAGGGTTCCTCAATGGTCTGCGGGAGATGAAATATTATTCACTAATTAATACGTTAAATAGCATTATGATCTTTTTATTCATATTAACTTTCCTTTTTCTTGGCTTTGGAGTGGTAGGTGCTGTACTCGGAGATATGCTTGCTTTGATTATCGTGTTGATCATAGCTGGAATCATTGCAAGAAAATTCGTACATTTTACAATTACAGATTATAGGAAAAACACGAAAAAGCTAACATCATTTGGCAGCCAGTTAATGTTTGGGAATACAATAAATATAATAAACTATCAGGCAGACACTCTTTTGATAGCGTATTTCTTAACTGTTACCGATGTAGGTTATTATGCTGTTGCCGTATCCATGAGTCGATTTTTTTGGAGGATACCGCAATCTATTCAAATGGTTGCATATCCTGCAACATCGGAGTATTGGACAAAGGGTGAAATCCACCCACTACATAAAATGATCAACAACAGCATGAAATACTCTGCGCGCTTCTTATTGGTAATTGGACTTGGAGTGCTGTTTTTCGCAAAAGAAATTATTATATTCCTGTTTGGACAATCGTTTCTTTCGTCTGTATTCCCATTTCAGATACTGGTTATAGGGACGGTGATTTATGGTATTGTTATTCCAATAGGTGGTACTTTTGCTGGTATAGGGCGGCCCGATTTAAGCCTCAAGATTGCGGCTATTGGCGCTACTGCAAATGTGCTGTTAAATGTATTGCTTATACCTCGCTTTGGCATCGCCGGTGCGGCAGTTGCTACAATAACTTCGTTTATAATAATTGCGGCGTTAGTTATCCATTTTACAATAAAACTGACAAAAGTAAATATAGACACTAAATGGTATGTTTCATTATTTACCATCACACTGATAGCAATAGCAGCATTCTCAGCATGTTCAGACAAGATACCAGTACATATCCTTGGATCTTTAGTATTAAGTATTTATGCAATCATTGTTTTCTTGTTCTTCCTTTCAAAAGAGGATAAAACGACACTCAAAGAACTAATCCGCTCTATTGTATCTAGAAGGGGGAGTTAGCCCCATTAACCGCTTTTTTTTACTTCGTTGGGAACGCCCATATTTTTCAGCACGATAGTATTATTTTCTAATTACTCGAAAGTCAAATGTATCATCCCATTCAAATCGAGTATATGTTATATTTCTTATTATTGTCCATACTCTCCTGATAATAACAATTAAAGGTTTTAAAATGCAACGCATGCTTCTATTAGAAAGAGTCATGGTTTCATGCCCTGCGCGGTCTATATCAAAATAGAACAATCTATAGAAAAATTCACAAAGTGGTGAATGATTTGTAATTTTTTCGAAAATTAGAGTATGATTGATGACATGCACATACCATTTGTGGAACCGCTCAGTTAAAAAAATCTCTCCAATCTTACTTGGAGTTTCTACATACCCTTTTTTTCCGATTCTAATCAACTCTCTACAAAAGCTCTCCGGATCTTCTGCATGTTCTGCGATATGAGAAGCTATGATATAATCAATGACTTTGTCTTTAAAAGGTAAATATTGAGCATCAGCAATAATAAAGGATCTTTTTTTATCTATTTTGATCGGTTTGCCTGATCGATCTGCGTTTTCCTCTAAATATCTGTCCATTAATACATCTGCTCTTGGATGCGGATTATGGCCACTACCAATATCCAATACTAACCACGCATCTTTTATTTCTATGTTGGTATTAGAATTTCCTACTCTATATTCTATCATTTTAATACCTCTCTTATTTCGCTTATCAACTCTTTTTCTCTTCTCTCTATTGGAAACAATCTTTTAACTCTTCCCCTCGCTTCTTCTCCTTTATCCGATTGCAATGCCTTTTCTATAGCCTCTGCGGTTGTCTTTGGGTCGCCGTATGGCACATAAAAACCAGTGTCACCGACCACTTCTGGTAATGCCGCATTATCGGCAGCAACCGGAACACATTCACATGCCATCGCCTCTGCCAAAGTCATGCCAAACGATTCGTACATCGATAATTGGCAATATACCTTTGTTTTCCGATACCATCTAAGTAATTCTTCATCGGAGACAAAGCCCGCAAATTTGACATTTGGTGGTACTACTGACTTAAGATGTTCAATGGAGCTATCGCGGTGTTTTCCAATTAATATAAACTTTGCATTTGGTAAATATTTAGCTGATTTTATAAAAGTTTCAAATCCTTTTCTTTTTGTGACAAGATCGTCCACGTAACCAACTGTTATCACTAAATTGGCATCTTTTGGAGCATTTGGTTTAAATTTATCACAATCGACACCATTATATACAAGTTCGACATTTTCAGAACTCGTATATTTTAAGATTTCATTTTTATTAAATTTTGAAACGGATAATATTTTATTAGCGTTTTCCAGCACATACTTCACTTTGTGAGCGGATTTCGGATATATCATTGCGCCATAACCGATTTCAGGAACGTTCGCAACCTCGTAACCACCTACAACAACAATCGATTTTTTACCAAAAAGTTTTGAAAGAAAGACTACGCGAGCAGCATGCCCGCCAGCGAACCATATAAAACTCAAGTCGGTTCTGAGTATATGCCAGATAATCCGTAACATATTTGCCACATCCCTCGTTCTCGTCCATTGAACTGGCTCCACATCAAAATGACGCTTCAGAATCTCCAGATCCGCTTTAACAAATGATGAGAGGTCCGTGTATACAAACAGAATTTTTGTTGGGTTTTTACTCATTTTAATCCCTTTGATAATCATTCTTTTGTTATCTCAAATATCACAGTTCTGCCGCTTATATAAAACTCTCCACGACCTACACCCCACACATACACTTTATCCCTGTCTTTTGCAAGACATTATTTCGCAGAAGGTTTACCCGCATACGATACCATACTATGGTGTGAAAGGGCACAGCGACATGTTTTATTCACCAACAATCTTAACGACTCTTCCACTAGCTTTCCCATCACCAAACACATTTCTTTGCATTATGTCTGGCACAAATTCATTCACCATCCTTATGATTCTCTCTTTATTCACTCCTACTAAAACATTCCACCCATCTTCCACAGTCTCAATCCATTCTGTATTAGTTCGCAGAGTTATGCACGGCACTTTTAGCATATACGCCTCTTTCTGCACCCCTCCCGAGTCTGTCAATATTTTCCTAGCATGAGCCATAAGTTTCAGGAAATCAAGATACCCCAAGGGTTTTATGAGTTTGGCGTGTTTTTTTAGTTTCTCATAGAGTCCATATTCCTCTAAATATTTCGCAGTTCTTGGATGCACCGGGAATATAATGGTTTCATCCACTTCACAAAACGCATCCACAATATTCTGCAAATTTCTTTTATCATCCGTGTTGCTCGGTCTGTGTATAGTAGCAACAAGATATTGTTTATGCCCCAGTCCGGAATCCTCCAATATTGTAGATTTATTCTCTGCGATCTCTTTGTTATGCAGAAGCGCGTCAAACATCACGTCCCCAACATTGTAGATTCCCACAACACCCTCTTTTTTTAGATTCTCCACAGCAGTCTGGGTTGGACAGAATAGAATATCTGATGCATGGTCGGTTAGCACCCGATTAATTTCCTCTGGCATCCGTCTGTCGAATGATCGCAGTCCTGCCTCAACATGCGCCAATTTGATATGTAGTTTCGCTGCCGCAAGTGCTCCTGCCAGCGTGGAATTTGTGTCGCCATATACTATCACCATGTCAGGTGCTTCCTTCAATAACACTTTTTCAACAGCGATTAGTATTTTCCCCGTCTGTCCTCCGTGTAGGCCGGAACCGACACCTAAGTTATAATCAGGTTTAGGTATCTCAAGTTCTTCAAAGAAAACCGCTGACAATTCATTATCATAATGCTGTCCCGTATGTATTAGTATCTCTTCATGTTTTTTTCTTAGTTCCGTAGATACTGGAGCACATTTAATAAACTGGGGACGGGCGCCCACAATAGATATTATTTTCACTATTTACACACTCCCCTATACTTTAGCCATTTATTACCTTTTTAAATACTGATATCGTTTTTTTAGCGGAATTGTCCCAACTATATCCAGCGACCGCCGCCTTTCTACCATTCGCGCCCATTTGTTCCCTCAATTGGTCATTCCGAAGTAATTTTATTATCGCATTGGCAAGTTCTTGTGAATTTTCTGGATTCACGAGTAGTCCAGCATTACTCTGTTCAAGCACTTCAAATCCTTCGGTATTCGTTGCTACGATTGGCTTTCCGCATGCCATATATTCATACAATTTCAGTGGAGAATAGCCAAAACCAAGTATTTTTTTTGTGACAATACATACATCAGCCATATTTATATATAACGGAACTTTTTTGTACGGTACATTCCCAACGAAGATAAACTTGTCAGACACACCGATCTTTTCTGCAAGGGCCATCAGTTCATCTTTAACTTCACCATCACCAACTATTAAAAACATGGTATTTGAAATCGTCTTCAAGACCAATGGAGAACTGTGTATCAGGTATTCAACACCTTGCCAGTACGCTAAGTTTCCGACAAACATCACGAGGGGAGCGTCTTCACGTATGTTACACTGATATCGTAGATCATTAATGGCTAGTGGGTCATCCATCGGCCTGAATAATTCAACGTTTGCCCCATTTGGCACGACCGTAATTTTGTTTTCATCGATACCTCTTTTTATCAGAAGATCTTTAATCTTTGGCGTTACAGCAATCACACCATTAGCTTTTCCAGCAACGAAAATTTCTAGGCGATCCTTCATTATCAGTTTCAAGTTTTTCAATACCTTTTTTTTGCCATATATTTTTTTTTCAAATTTCCTGTGCTCTTCGTACAGCCCATTCAGTTCAAGTATCAATTTTGGTTTTTGTATTGTGAAAAACGCTAATAACGCAAACGATACATTTCTCGTATATAAAATATCAGGATGACATTGTCTAACATTTTTTAAGATATTTAAAAGATGCATGAACTTAAAATTAAAACCAAGTTTATACTCTTCTTTAAATTTTATTGGGTGTGTGGTTACGCCCCCGAGTTCCGTTCCCCTATGTGTCATAACATGTACTTCGTAGTCGGATTTGGACAAACTTCTTACAAACTCCCATTTGTGAGTTGTCCAGCCATTGCCTTCTGGTGGCAACATCGTGTCCATTATAAATATTTGCATTTAACAAGTCCCTCCTGAGTATTATTGTGATCATTCATAAATTGTCCAGATATTGACATTTCCATTGCTATATATATGACTATTCTCTTTATATATGCGGTGTAGAAGTTTAGAAGGATATATCCCATGATGCCAGATAACCCTGCCTTGTGCCTTCGTATTCTCTGCGAAGTGGGTTATGTTAAACCTATATGGCTCTATGTCGAGTGTGTTGAGGCCATCCCATGTAGATTCCCCTGCATCGTACCTTGTCCCCCCTACATCAAACCAGAACTCTTCTGACGTGATCGGATACCATTCAAACTGCGATAAATTTGCAGTAACAAATCCATAAGTAATATCGAGTAACGTATATGTAATGAGATTATGCGTTCTGTCTGATATTGCAGCTATTCTCATCCCAAAAAACCGATCATTCGATATGGCAGAACCGGCTACATATTCCTTCATCCACCCACCAGCTGTATAAGTTGAGTCTTCCATATAGCGTTCGCGTATTCCATGCGTAGGTGAAAAATGCAAAAACTGATAATATCCAGAAAAAAATGTAGCCATAATCAAAAAGATGGAAACTGTGATCAAAACATACTTTTTTCGTTCAGATCGCAGGATGTTGAATAGACCAATAGATATAAAAGGAACTACAAATACCGGAAGGAACCATTTCATATACGTCTGCTCATAAATTAGAGCTGTGAGACCTATTACAGTCAACAGCAGAAACCATTCCCTGAAACTTTTCCTGCGTTTGAACATAATATAAGCCAACCCACCGAGTGCCGGGATAACCAATACTCCTATGTATCGCGCATAACTCAAATATATTGGGTAGTACACAGACCGTTCGACGAACTTGTGGCCAATGAAGGGAATCGAGAACATGGCAACAAATCCTATGATTGGTATCAGCGGATATAATTTTGATTTAAAATCCCTACTATGTATATCCACTCTTAATTTTATAATGTCTCTTAACTCAACATACTTGTTTTTACTTGTTGTGATGAACTTTGAAACCGAGGTCGGTAACATAAACCTTGAGGGAATTGTTATGTATTTAATATATTTCTTTAACTTGAATAATATTAATAGCACAAAGAAAGTAAAAAACGAAGGAATTAAGAAATAAAATAGATGGTGCGTTGCATACAAAAACACAGCAAAGAAGATTGTTAGCGGGATGTAGCTCCTATATTTACGACAATTTAGTATCATATATACCAGCAATGGCGTCATCACGATAAAAAGACCTCTTGCTGGTATGGTCCACGTACTATATCCAAGTACCGCTGGAGATGTCGAGAACGCAAACGCTGCCAATAGTTTAAAGCAATCATCATCCATGATTGCGCCAGCCATGAGGTACGCAGTGAACATGCTAAAAATACCCAGAAAAATAGAGTATAGCAATATCACCCATCTCATCTCAATAGCAGTGGTCTGGCAGATGCCAGACAGGAAGAAAGGAACTGTACTGACCTCTGAAAATGCATACATGCCGAGGAAGGAAAGTGGGTGAAGAACCCACTTAGCACACCCGAACTCTGATATGGAGTTTGTCATCATGTGCACTATGAACGAGTCTAAACCGATTTCATTAGGCACCACTTGAAGCCGTAATATTATATTTAGTAGTATAAGAAGCAGGATCAATTTAAGTTTTGTTTTATTCGAGAAATCCATCGACAACTTCCCCCCCTAATATTGTGTCATAAGTGTTGCTTCCACTTATTCCAAAAGTAGCTCCTAATCTCTGGATCGGTTGTGCGTTCTTTTCCTCGAACAAAACTGCCAAGATACCCCCCCAGATATGCAATTCCAATATAATAAGGCTTTCTGAATGAATACATCACGACCCTCGCTATTACATGGACTGGATTAATATTTAAGTAATACGAACTTTTTCCTTTATAAACAAATCCTTTCCAATATCCGTCTGCGGCATTAACATCACGCATTTCAGTTGCTACATTATCTTCAAATCTTCTTGTTTTCCACCCCCTGAGTCGTGCCTTCGCTTTCAAAACCGAATCCATTGAATAAGACTGTGGAATACCTCCACACTCTTTGAAACACCTCCTCCGTATCAACATGTGTCCACCGGATGGTTCATTTATCGAAATATTTGCATATTGCACGCGATCTCCGATTAGGTGTTTGGTCCCACCGCTTACGATACCAAGTTCAGCATCCTTTTCAAACTCTCGCATCAGATTCTCATAAAATGTAACCGGAAGCGTTAGATCGCCATCGAGGTTTCCAAGATAACTATACTCAAACCCATTTTTTCTGCAATACGAAATTGCACGATCAAAACCTTCCTTCATGACGCCTGCTAGATGCAGTCCGAGATCCCTTGCACTATTATCCAGTCGGGCACTCTTGATCCAGTCGTGTGTATTCGTAGCATCTTCGATGATTTCTGGCGTACCGTCTGTACTCCCATCATCCACAATCACCCATACCACAGGCCTCACAGTCTGTGCAACAACCGATTCTATGAGGTCGGGGAGATTCCCATCTTCGTTCTTAGATGGTGTAACCACAATGTAGTTGCGAGGTGCATCTCCTTCCACGTTTATATAACTCCCTGAAGTCTGACAATCTCAAAACATTCTGCATATTTCCTTCCTATCTCGTACCCCCTATGCATTGCTCTTGCCTCCACCGCATCTAAAAACGCATCGCCGTACTTCTGTACTTGGCTTTTATGGCACTTCAGTGCGTCTATTTTTATCTCAAAGGTTGATGTGATATCTACATAATACTGGTTTCTAAATCCAAGATATGATCTTCCTGCTGGATACTCCGGTTCATACATCAGAATGTTGGGGACATATCTTCCAGCAGATAAGACCGATTGAGTTGTCCTCCTATGATCTTGATGTGTGTCATGATACCAGTGAGTATATATCATATCGATATCGTAATCGTCTATAATTCTGTTAACCGCCTCTATTGATTCTGATGAGTATGGCACATTCTTTGTTTCAAAACCCAGATTTATCAGTTTTGCATCCATGATGTTTGCTGCATTTCTCTCTTCTTCTTCGCTTTCTTTTACTGTTCGCAGAACTGTACCATTGTAATAAGCATACGACGATTCTGCCATCACAAGGATGATTGTATTGTCTCCTTTATCCACGTGCCGTGCAACCGTGCCGCCACATCCAATTTCTATATCATCGGAATGCGCGCCGACAACGAGGACGTTTCGTTTTTCCGAAGTCATTCTGTACAAACACCTCCCATCATTTATTTTCCAACATAATTGGTTTTGCACATTCAACCGATAACAGATGTGCCAATAAATACGAAAATGGCGTTTTTTCAATAAAAACATCTACTGCGACGAATTGATTTTTGAATTTGCCCAAAAAGGTCTTTGGGACCCAATGACGTAAATTCAAAATCCCAACTATTTTTACTTCACCTTTAAACACGTGAGAAATTAGTTTTTTCAATTCGAAATAGTTATATCTATACGCATAAAGAGGTGCATTTTCTGCTGTCTCTTTTTTTTTGCCCATGATTTTTCTTAAACTATGGTTGTAGGTTGTCAATAGTAACCTTCCACGAGGCTTTAACACTCTATGAATTTCCAGAATCATTTTCAACCGCTCTATTTTCGAAGGGACATGCTCGAGAACTTCCGACGAAATACATTTATCGAAGAAATCGTTCTTCAAAGGCAAATTGCATGCGTCACCTCTAATTAAACAAAAATCATCTCTACGATGGTTCAACTCGTCACATCGTGATTTGCATACTCTTAGAGACTCGCCAGAAAAATCAAGTCCTACAATCTTGCAACCACTTTCTAATAGTTTATATGTAATTCTTCCAGTTCCACAGCCAATATCTAAAATAATCTCATCTCGAATTGGATCTAATTTCTTAATTGCACTGGCAACTTCTACAAGATGCTGATACTCAGAAATCTGATCGTTATAAACATGGGCTAACCGATCTCTTAAATCAATTTCCCCCATCTTTGACGCTGCATCATTCTCTTTATGTGTGCACATCAGTAGACCCCCTCATCCCTCTGGCAACTCCCCTGTATTAAACAACGCATCGATTGCAGACATATTTGATATAAATCCTTTATAACGCTGTTTGTACACTGGGTGTTTAAAATCTTGGAATTTCACGTCGATACCCCTACTTTCAAAAAGCGATACATTGAGATAATTGCGCCCTGCTGGACCAGAAAGATATGTATCTCCCCCGAGTGCTTCTGTGATATCTATCAGTCGTTCTGTTGATCTGGATGTAAAACCGAGTTCTCCTGCGAAGATGGTTTTTGTTTTGATGTTTAATGCATCTTTTAGGAAGTTGATAATCTCCATGTTTAAATCAATGAGTTTATCGTACTTATCTGTATGGATTGTTTCGAGATTGTGTTCGTATAGTACATAGTAGGGGGTATTTTTGTAATTATCTTGAATGTCCTTAAGGTGTGCTTCCTGCCACGTCATATCTTTTACCATGCGGTCGTTTCTGATGAGTATATCTTTAATTGGTATGCACTTCTTCTCGACTGGAATTGTGAGATATTTCCAGCCGTGGTATATTCTGATTTTATTGCGGTGCTGGAAGTCTTCCTTGTTGAACTGGGCATCATCGTATATCACAAATATATCAGATTGTTTCATCTTGTCGAAGAAGCCAAGATATGGGATATAGTTGGGCTGGTGAACTGCGATGATCATGTTATACTCCAAACAAACGTTGTTTTTTTGTAGAATGTGGATTTTCTATATATAATTCTCTATAAACTCAGCCATGAATTTCGTAACATCGACTTTCTCACTAAGCAGTTTTTCCCTATTCTCTCGCCACTTTTTTTTTATGTTTTTATCTTCCATTAGTTCTATTGCCTTCTCAAGCGCCTTCTCCTGTGCATTATGCGAGTCAGAAAATGTGTAAAGCAGATCATATTTTGCTTCAAGCTCGTCAGTATACCCCCTTCGTGAAGTTGAAACAAATATCGCAGGTGTTCCGAGTATTGCGCTTTCAGCACTCATTGGGGCGCTTTCACCGATGAAAAGGTCTGCAAAATATAAAAGGTGGTGTATTTTTTCTGGAGGGGCGATTACTCTATATTTTTCGATTTCTTTTGGTAATCTACTTTCAGATGTGATGAAGACCCTACCATATTCTTCCAACGTTTTGATAAGTTTTTCTTTATTAGTAAATCCATAGTCACTGACATCGTGACTTGCCTCCCACGCAACAAATCGAATAATTATGAAACCATCATCATCACCCAACCCCAAATCATCTAACACGTGCGAATCTGGTGTAAAATAATTCGGATGTAGATATGCGAGTTCTTCGTACCCATTATACGTTACATGCTTCTTCGGATTGATTTTTCCTTTAAAACACGAAGGAGTGACAATAACATTGGTAAATGGATACGTTAGCCAGTAAGCCAGATTGGCATGCTCGGTGTCGGTGAGCATTATATGTGGCTTTCCAAGAACCCTGCTGACATATGCTAGGTATGGCGTCCCAGCAATTAGAATATCTGGATTAAATCGTTTTGCAATAACGAAAGTCTTGTACGTTCGACTCACCATACTGCATGCTTTTGCCGCCATGGTTTTTTGATGCTTTCCATAAATCTCGTAATCAAATTCGAATGCATTTAGCAGGTGTGTCGAAACATCCTTTTTCGTTGTTACAATCTTAACTTCATGCCCATCGCTCACCAAACGGTTTATAATATTCTTCCAGAAATGCACTTGTTTTGGGTGCCCTATGCCAATCATAATTTTCATAAGAATACCTACATCTTTGCACTACAGTATCCAACCACTTTCGGACGCAGAAATAATCTTTTATATATTTCAAACGCCTTCAGGCTAAACCACAACTTTCGTGGCTGGTGTACCTTTGTGTATCTCCCGTAGTTCACCAATCTACCTCCAAATTCTTTTTTAAATCTCACCCAGCCAGCATCCATCTCGCTGGGCAAACCACCGCCACCAAAATCAAAAGTATGAAATCCATTATTGGTGCATAATTCGATGGCGTGCCATACTATCAAATCATTTGGACATAATAACAAATCTTCTCGTTTTTTTGATGAGCCTATATACCACTCATAAGCAACTCCCTTATACTGCAATATTAATAATGCAGCAATATATCTATCTTCATATTTTGCAATGAAAAACTTAGCCATGTTTTTTGGAACTAATAAATCAAACGTTGCCTCAAAAGTACTTATGTCTTCTAAAAGACCACCCCTCTTTCTGTATGTCTCTTGCAATAAATTATAAAAAACCGGAAGCAATTCTTTATCCTCCACCTCTTCAATAATTACATCTTTTTTTTTTGCTCTGTTAACACCATATTTCCTATTTTTTTTAAGCTGAGCCCATATTTCATTAATAGGTGCATCTATATGCAATAAAAGGTTTTGCCAATCGCCGTGTTCATATCCACCACCTCTAAAAGATGGCATGATCTGTGGAGTATTATTAAGAGGATATATTCTGCTGTAAAGGACTTTTTTTTTGCTAATCTCGTTATAGTGGCACAGTAACTGCGAAGTGGCGATGACACCTTCGTCATCGTCCCTGAATATGGGTCCACCTCTTATTGTGGAGTGTTTGGAGAATGAACTCAAAACTCCTGATTTTTCTGCCAGTATCTTTGCAAGCAGCGACACCACTATTTCATCCGTATCCTCATCAATAGCCACCAGAACCAGTGGTGTACAGTTCTTGTTTCTCTTGTAAACTTCTGCCATCTCAAGTGTTTGGAATATACTTGTGTTTGGATTTTCGTATACAAAATCTTCGTATAATTGCTTTTTGAATGAGTTTGTAATCTTTAACGACATGGTATAATCCTTTGGTTTAGTTCTTACTTGTTACGCACTCTATCTCGTTGCCCATAAATACGGCAGCATCAGCGACTCGGCAATGAACGGCATAGGATCTTCCCATGAGAATACCCCAAACACCTTTTCTCCTTTCAAAGAGATTACATAGTCCTTTATGCTCATATTTCCTTTCAATACTTCCTTAACCGCAACTCCAATGTCGGTATATGTGTGCATCCATTTAACATTTTCTGTGAAAGATGTTATTGGTGTAATTTCATCACCAATTATATCCTTGTATAAAATATATGGAAAATCCACACCGCATCGCATCGCTAAACTGTGCCACAGCCATGTTCTTGCGTTCACTTCCAGCAGTTTAAATTCACCGTCCCTCACATCCTTTTTGAATTCAACCTCCGAAAGTCCATAGTAATTTATCGCCTTCAGAAGACGTGTTCCTAATTTTGCTAATTCAGGCATATATATACTTTCTACAAAAGTGCTTGCGCTACCAAAATCCATCGGCCTCTGTCTACTGCGTCTACCTATAAGCATCCCTTTAACTTTCCCATTCTTAAAAAATGAACAGAAAGAGTACAATAAACTAGGTCCGCCTGGAATCACCTCTTGCACCATGATTTCGGAGGGATCTATAACGTGCGACGCTTTGATATACGCTTGGATAAGCTCATCTTTGTTATTTGCTTTAAAGACTTTGGTTTTTGTTTTCTTATAAAAACGATCCACTATTGCAGGTTTTATTATCACTGGAAAATCGAGATCAGACAAAATTTCATATAATTCATCCATACTTTCTGGATAAATTGTTTTCGGAATCGGGATATTATTATTTTCTGCAATTTGGTAAGTTAATTTTTTATTATATGCAAGTCTAGTCACATCCCAGCAGGGTGTCGGGACTTTATAATATTCTTCCAAAGTTTCTTTGTGTTTTGATAATGTGTACACCGCCACATCATTCGTAGGCATCAAGATCCAGCCATTTATTTGCTTTCGCCCTGCGAGTTTTACGATAAAATCCACAAATTCGATTTCATTTCCCATATCTGGAGTTTTTATAAATTTTTTAGTGTATCGTGAAAATCGTCCGATGCATAGATTTCTATCGTTTAAAAGATACACCGGAATATTTCTCATTCCCAAACTCCGTATAATTCCCAATGCTTGAACGTGATCACCAACCACCACGACACCAATCTCTCTTTCCTCACTTTCCATAATTTCTCCGCATCCTCCGAACCACATTCGCCTTCACAAAGTTCTTGGAGCTCCGCTCTGCCCACGTCCTGATCCACGAAAGATAACCATCACTCCATTGATCAAGATGCGCCAGCAAACACATCCTCTCGACCCCACCCTCATTGATCAGATCGATCAGATCATCGGTGGATCTAACGCCAAACGAATCCGAACTCGCATCAACAAAATCCTTCACACGATACCGCTCTCCAGCCCATGTCCTCCCCGTGTCTGAAAAATACACCACATTATTATAATCTATCGAGAGGTACGCCTCGCCGATGATGCCAAAGTCTTTAAAATCGTAATTCTTCCATAGATCCCGGTTATCCCATCGTGTCAGAGGATTCCCGTGCATACATATCGTCTTAACATCGCAGACCTTCCGGAGCTCAACAAGTTCATCTTCAAATAACCCTATGGCTTTCTCACAGTCTCCTCCTGCCTTATCGAGCACCTCATAATGATACCCGATCTCATGCCCCAGAGTTTCTATCTCTCGTATAATCTCTGGCTTAAATGTCTTTGACACCATCCGAACATAATACGTCGAGGTTAACCCCATCTCAGATTCAATCTTCGCAAGTTTCAAAGTGTATTTTATCTTATCGTCAACATCGTGCCGCAGTATGGTCACTCTGCCACCCACACCACCTACCAGATATTTCCCAACCGGAACAGGAGTGTATGGTGAATTTGCGATAGTGCGGCACAATTCTCTGTATTTATCAACCGTAAAATCCAGATTCATTGTATCAATACCCATTCACCGAAACTCATGGAAAACTCCTCCGCAACATCGGCCCCACCCGCTCCGCAAGCGACACCGGCATCCGCCGCCACACCTCTGCAAACATCTTCCGCTTCGGATTGATCTGGCTCGTATCTGGCATCTTCTTCGTCTTGTTCAGATAATACTGGTAGCACAATTGCGCAACCTCCGCACCCCATGGCTTCTTGAATCTATACGTCCCCGAGTCAGCGATGCTGCGCCCAAAGTCAAAGCACTCATATCCGGCCTCACAACTATTTTTTATCATCTCCCAGTATAATAAGTTATTCGGGTTGAACCGCTGATACGACTTATCAGAGGATGCCCAGCCCGATATTACAGTATCCCTGAAATAGAGCAGGAAGATGCCTGCTATAACCATTCCATCGTATCGCACCACTGCGATCTTGGTCTGCTCAGAAAACTCCCCCTGCAGATTTGCGTAGAACGAGTGTGCATGTACCGGAGCGCCGAGATCTCGCATATTCCTCGCATATATACGATAGAAATCCCCGAGATACTCAGCACCGGTCACCACTTCAAGACCCGACTTCATCGCTTTCCTTGTCGCATTCCTCACTTTCCTGTTGAATCTCTGCCAGACCAATTCCGGATCCGGCTCCAACCTCGTGACCAGAGTAAAGTAAGTATCGTTCGTGACGAGTTCTCCCCCATAACGCGTATCACCGGACAAACCTCTAATCTCAAAATAATCCACCCCTTCATCCCTCGCCACCCCCACCCCCCCCTCCACAAGCGCATGCCCAACCCTCGCATCATCAG
>QMVM01000012.1 GCA_003661105.1 Methanosarcinales archaeon
AATATATGTTTTCTCTACCGATTCCATAAACTCATTATAGATCATGGTTTTCCCTCTGGGGAACACAAGTTTCATTGCCGCGGATATGCCCTGGTATGCCACGTTATAAAACCGCAATTGCTGATAAAATGCATTTATAACACCAAAAAAACTATTTTTCAGTGCTTCTCAGAAACTACGGTCTTCTTCGAGAGGTTCATCGCAACAGGGACAGAGATGCCGCCCCATATTGATGCTACCATATACTTTTTACAGTACGTGTTGTAGCTGTTTCGGTTCATCAGCACACCACATTCCGGACACAAAGGTGGAACAACTCTGCGAAAAACCCCATCTGCAGTGCGCTCAAGGCCATTCAATAACTCCTCAAAACTAAAACTGAGTGAGCTCATATACCGAAGGTTCGATACAGTATAATCCAAAGCGATCATTTACTATCACTACGGATATATTTACTCGTAATAGTTAAAAAGTTTCTGATAGGGATTATTCTATGCTATCACTAGAAAATTGGACAGTGCCAATTTTCGGCTCTTTGGTAGTCCGCGTAAATATTGGGGATGTACCACATACCAGAGACTCGAGTCAACACGGCTCGATCGTGGACGGCGGCTTGGACGAGATCGCATAAGCAACCCAGGTCACGCCACTGATCTCGTTTGTGATCCTGCTGCCGATTTTTTCCAGCAGGTCGTATGGAAGCCTGACAAAGTCAGCGGTCATCGCTTCGACTGATTCCACCGCCCTTATGGTCACGATATGCCCGAGCGACCGCTCATCCCCGAGAACACCCGTTGCGAGATCGTCTCCGACCATCGCAAACGCCTGCCATGTTTTATCATAGAGTCCCCAATTTTTCAGTTCTTCTTCGACGATCGCTCCCCCGTCGCGGCAGATTCTGAGTTTATCAGGCGTAACCTCTCCGACGATCCTTGCTGCAAGACCCGGACCCGGGAACGGGTGGCGTTTGACGATGCTTGCGGGCAGTTCGAGTTTCTTTGCGACAGAACGTACCTCGTCCTTGTAGAGGTCACGTATCGGTTCGATCAACCGCAGCAACATCTCCTCAGGCAGCGCTCCGACATTGTGGTGTGATTTGATGCGCGATGCAAGATCAGAGGTTGCTGCGCTCTCAACCCGGTCAGGATAGATCGTGCCCTGCGCAAGAAAATCAACATCCCCGATCCGCGCAGCAGCCTCATCAAAGACACGGATAAACTCATCCCCGATCACCTTTCGTTTCTCCTCGGGATCACTGATCCCGCGCAGTCTCTCCAGAAACCTGTCCTCTGCATTAACAACCTCAAGATTGATCTTGAAATTATCTTTGAATGTACATACGATCTCTTCAGTCTCATTCTTCCGCATGAGACCATTGTCAACATAGATGCAGGTCAGTTCGTCCCCGATTGCGCGGTGGAGCAGGACAGCAACGGTTGCAGAGTCAATTCCGCCGCTCAATCCAAGAATCACCCTGCCGCGTCCTACTGTCGCTTTGATCTCGTCGATCGCACTGTTGATGAATGATTCCGAACTCCAGTCGGGATCGCATCCGCATATCGAAAAGAGGAAGTTTTTAAGCATCTTCTCGCCATCAATGGTGTGCACAACCTCGGGATGGAACTGGATACCATAAATACGCTTCTTTCTGAATGCTGCAACTGGAGATCCTGCTGTGTGCGCGATGATATCAACATCCGCGGGTAGGCTTCCGATCAGATCCCCGTGCGACATCCAGACAGTCGTTTTTCCCAGGATTCCGTCGAAGAGATCCGATCCGTCATCCACATAGAGTTTGGTCTTCCCGTATTCCCGCATACCTGTGTGTTTGACATCCCCGCCCATAGTGCGTGCGATCAGTTGGGCTCCATAGCAGATTCCAAGTATGGGGATTCCGAGATCGAATATTTCAGGGTAGCATACCGGTGCATTGTCTGCATACACACTGGACGGACCTCCTGACAGGATGATCGCGCTTGGATTCATATCCCGGATCGCTTCTGGCGTGGTGGTGTGCGGGATCAGCTCGGCGTATACCTCGAGATTCCTGCACCGCCGCACGATCAGGTGGCTATACTGCCCGCCAAAATCCATGACTGCTACGAGTTGCTTCTCCATGTCAAGACCTCTCTGTTACGCCTCAATTATAAGATCGATTGTTTAATGAATGATTCACACTATGACTCAAATACAGACATGATCGCAATAATCGACTATGGTATGGGAAATCTCCGTAGCATCCACAATGCGCTTGATAAGGTGGGTGGAAATCCGGTTATCGTATCGGACAACAACGCTCTTTTGAAAGCAGACGCAGACGCTGTTGTTATCCCTGGAGTTGGGTCATTTGGCGACGCGATGCGCAACTTAATCCCGTTTTCAGATAGATTATTCGATTTGGCAGATTCTGGCACACCTCTCCTGGGAATCTGCATCGGGATGCAGGTATTGTTCGATAGGAGTGAGGAGAGTGACGCTGCCGGGTTCGGGATTCTTGCAGGGGATGTTACCCGCCTTCCGGACGGAGTTAAAATCCCACAGATGGGCTGGAACGAGCTTACGATACACCGGAACAACCGGGACTCGGATATGCTTGCAGGGATCAATGATGGTGATTTCTTCTATTTTGTGCATTCATATTACTGCGTTCCAGAAGACAAGCGTGTTATCGCCGCAACGACTGATTACGGCGTGGATATGGCGGCGGTTGTTGAGAAAGATAATATCCATGCGGTTCAGTTCCATCCGGAGAAATCAAGCAAGAAAGGACTTCTTATTCTGAAGAACTTCGTGGAGATGATTAAATGTTAGCAAAGCGAATCATTCCGTGCCTTGACTGCGATCTCGGAGTTGCGCATGGCAGGGTTGTAAAAGGAGTCCGGTTCAAGCAGATCAGGTACGCAGGCATCCCATGGGAGCTTGCCGAAGAATATGACCGCCAGGGTGCGGATGAACTGATCTTTCTTGACATCACTGCATCACACGAGAGGCGGGAGACGATGGCAAAGGTCATCGAAAAAACCTCTGAGAACGTTTTCATGCCGCTTACGGTCGGCGGCGGCATCAGGGAGCTTGCAGATGCAAGAACTGCATTTAACTCAGGAGCGGACAAGGTCTCGGTCAACACCGCGGCACTCAAGAACCCGGATCTCATAAACGACATCGCGAAGTACTTCGGGAACCAGGCGTGTGTCCTTGCAATCGATGCCAAGCGAAGGTACGGGCGCGAGCACGGCAGGGGGATAGTGGACACGCCTGATGGTGAATGCTGGTTTGAGTGCTCGTTTTATGGCGGAAGGGAGTTTACAGGAATCGATGCGGTCCAGTGGGCGATAGAGGCGGAAGAGCGGGGTGCCGGAGATATAATGCTCACGAGTATGGACAGGGACGGGACAAAGGACGGATTCGACATCGAACTGACGAAGGCTATCAGTGACAGCGTGAACATCCCGGTGATCGCATCAGGCGGCTGCGGGAATCCCGAACACATCCTTGAGGTACTCCGGGATACGAATGCGTCGGCAGCCCTTGCCGCGAGTATCTTTCACTTCGGAGAGTACACGGTTGGCGAGGTGAAGGAGTGTCTGCGGGATGGTGGAGTGCATGTCAGGATGTAGCATCGCGGGGATAACGGCGGCAGGAGGGTGAATACCTCTGGGGCAAGGGCGGGAAGTTCAGGCATATTGCGCCTGATGTCACTCACTGAAGAAGCGGCGAAAGTATAGGGCTCGCTTATGTGCTGGATGCGTACCGGGACGTGGCAGAAGCTATGATGAACGGGTGAATTTGGGTTGTTGAATTAAGACTCTACGGTGGTAGGTGGTCGCGGGGCCGGGTTATTTTTCATCAGCTGGAACCTGCGCGGAAAATTGTGAATACGGGAACTCTGTTACCCATAAAACTAAATAATATGGGAAACAAGATTCTCATACAGGTGCAATTATGGTGAATATACTGAAGTACAATCTCCACTGGAAAGAAAATTTCAGGTACCACTATGAGATAAAGCGGGATTTGTTCCACGAAATCTCTCCTTATGTGGATGCAAGGCAGATTATAGGGGTGGTTGGTCTGAGAAGAACCGGAAAGACTGTGTTATTAAAACAGTTCATCGATCACCTGCTAACAGAGGGAGAGCGAAGAGACCGAATACTTTACTTTTCCTTTGACGAGGACACTGTTTCCATAGAGGATGTTATTGCGGAGTTTCAGGCGAGGATGGGTGTGGAGATCGCTGATGCCGGCAGGGTTTACCTATTTCTTGATGAGATCCAGAAGCTTGCTGGCTGGCAGAATCAGATAAAATACTACTACGATACTTATCCGAATCTGAAGTTCTTCGTTTCCGGATCATCATCGCTATTCTTAAGAAGAGGTGCAGAAGAGTCACTTGCTGGCAGGATTTTTCTTTTTAAACTGCCTGTGCTCAGTTTCGCTGAATTTCTCCGGCTGAAAGGAGAAGAAGATATGGTCCGGAAGCCAGAAGTCTTCAAGGAATCCCTGAAGGATCAGGTGCTTCAATACGTCAGAAGACAGCTTCCTGAGCTTGTTACTGCCGACGAACCGTTCATTGGCATGTATATGGGGTCGATCATCGATAAGATCGTCTACGAGGATCTGCCAGGAAGATTCCCGATAAAATACGGGGGCGCCCTTAAACGGATACTTGGAATCGTGGCATCACACCCGGGCATCATCACCGATTACGCAGCTCTCGCAAATGATCTGGGGATAAGCAGAAAAACACTATCGGGATACATCTACTATCTGGAGTGTGGATTTCTGATACAGAAGTGCTACAACTTCTCAAGGAACCGTCTGACAAGTGAGAAGAAGATGAAGCGGCTGTACCTCTCAAGCACCACGCTGTTATTCCAGTTGTGTGAAGACCCTGACACCGGCAGGGCGGTTGAGAACCTTATAATAAATTCATCTCATGCACGATTTTTCTGGAGAAAAGGCGCATCAGAGGTGGATTGTGTCCTTTCTGAGGGGGACTCCATTATACCCATCGAATCCAAATATAAAGACGGCATCCGAAAAAATGAGATAAAAGGACTCTTGAAATTTCTAAGGGAGTTCTCTCTTGATGCGGGCTGTGTTGTAACAAAGGATACGGCGGCAGAAGAGGAGATCGACGGTAAGCGGATAACGTTTATACCACTGTGGAACTGGCTCTTGCACTGACCCCGAAAGCTCGTGTATGCCCCTGCTCATCCGCCCCCTCCGTACACGCTTCGATGGTGCTGACGGCGGGATCGCACGCTTGCAACCTGCACCCTACTCGATCTTAAACCTGAGGAGCGCAGCCATCCCGCCAAGCGCATCGAGCCTGTTCCCCGGCTCAAACTCTGAACTCAAGACGACGACCTTTCCTTGCATCTGCTCGACCCGCCGTATGAGATCATCGGCATCGATGTTGGATTTCGCTCCTGGCTCCTTCTCACGCCCTCCCCCAGTTCCGCCTTCCGTCCCGGCTCCCATCTCATCTCCCGCCCCTGCCCGGGTCACTGCTCCTTGCACCGTCCCGGCTCCTGCCTCCCGGAAGTTTCGCAGCGTCTCATCAACGATCAGCAGCGTCTCGATCGCACCAAGTTCGAGCGCAGCCATAACCTCAGAAGTCCCGTAAGCGCACACACCATCAGTGGCGATCTCGCGCATCAGCGCATCCATCATCTCAGTTTCCCGCCCGATCCTCGATTCCTGTACGATCCTGTCAACCGCACCCCGCCGCAGGACCTCGATAAACCCTGGCATTCCTGTCGTCACGGTATCCTCAAGTACAGCGCGTGCCGCGATATCTGGATTTGAGGAGCGCAGATACTTCATAAAATCTTCTTTTATGAATCCGGGTCCTGCGATGATGATTGAGTGATCTTCGCCGCCTGCAACAGATTTGCTGAGCGCATCCGCTGCCGACGCAAAGAACTCGTGCGTGAAATCGCCGCCCTGTTTCCCGGATGGCTTGGTGACCTGCGATACCCGATCCACGCCGAACTGACAGACACGCCCGATCTCTGCTTCTCCAGACTCAACTGTGATGATCGTCACGCGTGGGCGATTGGAGGTGGCTTTCGCATCCTCGATCCGTTCGAGCTGATCCGGCTTCCAGTGCTTTGTGATGCCGACCATCGAGCCAAGCTCGACGTTGATGGTGTGATACTCGCCAGTATCGACCCCGCTCCTGATGACGCCGCGTACACGCAGCCGATTAGAGAACCTGTGAAACTCCATCCCGGAAACCTCGATCGTGAGGTGAACCGACTTCTTTTCAGCCGCTTCCGGGCGTATCTTGTCAGTTGCCCCCTCCACCCGCCGTTTCGTAAACGCTGATATGAGATCTCTATTCTCGATTATGTATTTCAGGTGCCAGAGATCATCAAGCGTCTCAGGAACAAGTTCGATCGTGCCCTCGCGT
The DNA here is from genome assembly GCA_003661105.1 of Methanosarcinales archaeon. GTDB lineage: Archaea > Halobacteriota > Methanosarcinia > Methanosarcinales > Methanogasteraceae > Methanogaster_A. The sequence goes on from QMVM01000012.1 coordinate 6,419, forward strand.
CTCTTCAGTTTCTGCCGTCTGATCTTCATCGTTGCTAATAGTATTTGCTCTTCTATTACAACTCTTTTCCCTGGCCTGCGGCTTTGGGACACTATTACTCGACCGACCCACTCGCAACCACGCCGTGAGCTTACCACTTACTCACTCGATGTCACAGAACACTTTGACAAATATGCTCAGCCACAAATATGCTAAGTCGAGCATTGCCTTCGCTAATAGACACTACAAAAGCAGTGGTTAAGTCAATCACAGGATAAGCGTATGTACTGCTATGTTTATATATTTATTGGTCAATCTCATTTTATGCCCTCCAAACAGCGCGGCGAGGAACTATAGAAAGATCCTAAAGAGTGTTCGGGATGGGACATTCGAATACGATAGTGAAGAACCGGTAACAACCGACTGGGCACAATATTACCAGGCACATATCTACGAGATGATCTACTATCCGGATAACATAAGGGATCTCGTCGATGGGGTGGATGAATGGATAAAAAAGAGAACGTACCACAGAAAACGGGGATCCTGCTCGGAAACAGTTAATTCGATGGTTAAATGCTGGTTTGGCGCAGATCTGCAGGTTCATGAACTTTGTCCCAGAGCCGTTCCTCAGAAAACTTTTTAACCGCTGTAAGCCTCATCTTTCTGATGCGAAACAATTTCGGCATACAACTTGGTGACATCATCCGGATCGTATTCGCTGTAATTATAGTTATGCTGGTCTATAGCTTCCTGCGATTCCTCTTCAGCATCGCACAGACAATAATTGTTGTGATATTAATATATATTGCCTACAAAATTATTAAAGCGATTCTGTGACGACATCTTTATATGATCCGATCCCTGTTATGGGATTATGGGCTTATTCAAACGGATGGAACTTGTTGTAAAATCCAAGACAAATAAACTTCTTGATCGATACGAAGATCCAAGAGAGACGCTTGACTACTCGTATCAGAAACAATTGGAACTCCTTCAGCAGGTGAAGCGCAGCACAGCCACGGTCATCACAGCAAAGAAGCGACTTGAACTTCAGAAAGTGAAGCTGCAACAGAACATCATGAAACTCGATTCTCAGGCAAAGGACTCAGTTAATGCTGGCAGGGATGATCTTGCACGCCTCGTGCTCGAACGGAAGGCGAACAATGTGATCGAGATCGAAAGTCTCACCGTACAGATACAAGATCAGGAGATAGAGCAGCAGAAACTCATTAACACCGAAAAGAAACTTTCTGCAAAGATAAATGCATTTCGTACGAAAAAGGAGACGATAAAAGCACAGTATACCGCTGCTGAAGCGCAGGTGAAGGTGAAGGAGGCGGTCACCGGGATCTCTGAGGAGATGGCAGATGTGGGATTTGCAATCGATCGTGCGGAAGAGAAGACCGAGAATATGCGTGCGAAGTCCGCCGCTCTTGATGAGATGGTCGAACTCGGGGCTCTTGATGAGATTGGAGGGGATGATGAGATCGAACGGGAACTCAGGAAGATGAAGACCACTACAGGGGTGGACGATGAACTTGCAAAACTGAAAGTGGAGATGGAGAAATGATCATAAGAGTTGTTAATGAGGGTCAATACGAGGTAAGCGATTCCCTGCTGGACGAGTTGAACAAACTCGACAACGAGATCGTGGAGTTGCTCAAATCCGGCGATGAAACAGGGTTTAGGGATGTGCTTAAGGAATTTGTATCGATGATACACGAGAACGGAAAGCCGCTTGACCCGGATGTAATCGTAGAATCCGATCTAATCATCCCGCCGGAGGATCTCACGCTTTCAGAAGCGGTGGAGATATTCAGCGGAGAAGGGCTCATACCGGATTGAGATTTCAGAGACTTTTTAATTTATTCTGGTCGGTTGAAAACATGGCGCCAACCCAACAAATACGGGTATTATTGTGTGGGTGTAATCAGTGAAATCGGTGTTAATCTGTGGCTAAAACAGTATCAGCCACAGATTAACACAGATGGACACAGATTATCGGTGTAAACGACTTTTCACATCGACAGTGCTCCATTATGGCAGTTGTGGTTGCGTAAGACAATCCGACGTTCCCAGAAAATAATAAAAAGACTCGCCCATCAGTACTACCACCTTTGGATGCACCTCTGTTATCTCGCCCGTAACATGCATCCCGACATCCGGAACCATCTCAATCAACTTTGCCTTCGATTCATCGAGTAAAGGTACGAAGACCTGCTGGACCGGCAAATTCCGTAATGCCTAACTCTTCACCATGATATATGGCACGCACAGCGCCGGACGCCCGTAATACACAATCTGAGCCCCTTCCTCCAACTTTTGCTCTATGATAAATTCTTGAATGGATGGGATAATCCTTCCACACCTTTGAGCTTCTCCCGCAGTTGCAACATATTATGAACTGTGATGTTACGACATACAAATAATTATCGGCGGGTCAAGCGAGATTGCTACTCTTTAGCTGCCATGTTCCGGGCTGAAACCACTGCAAACATCCGCACGGCAACCGGATTCACTCAATCAGCCGGTTAATCCCCTCAAGCACTGCCTCCACAGACGCCATGATGATGTCGGTTCTGGCGCCCTTTGCCGTGACCACTCTCTTGTCAGAGCGCATCGTGACAAACACCTCCACAAGGGCATCGGTGCCGCCTGTGATCGAATCGACGTGATACTCCTCAAGCTCTATGTCATGCATGTTTGCAATCGCCTTCTTGAGCGCATCGATAGCAGCATCCACAGGACCAGTTCCGACGCCAGCCTCGACGACATGATTGCCGTCCACTGTCAGCTTGATGGATGCGGTCGGAGTGACCCGGTTTCCTGAGACCACAGTCAGTTCCTCGAGTTTCACCTTCGCCTCCTTGTATATCCCGAGCACGGTCTCTGTGATCGCCTGTAGATCCGCATCGGTAACCCGCAGTCCCTTGTCCCCGAGTTCCTTTACACGCGCGAATATATCGTTTAATTGCGCATCACTCGCCACAATCCCGAGTTCGTGAAGCGATGCATCGATCGACGCCCTGCCGGTATGCTTTCCGAGAACGATCCGCTGTTCTCTGCCGACGACCTCTGGCGAGATTGGCTGGTATGTGAACGGGTCTGCAAGGAGTCCGTGCACATGGATGCCCGCCTCGTGCGTAAACGCATTTCCGCCGATTATTGACTTGTTCGGAGCGACAGGAACGCCTGTAAGCCTGCTGACGAGACGAGATGTGGTGTAGAGTTCCTTGTAGTTGATCTTCGTCTCCATGTGGTATAGTGACTGAAGTACCATCGCCACCTCCTCAAGCGGCGTGTTCCCGGCACGCTCACCGATGCCGTTTATGGTCACGTGCGCCTGCGCTGCACCCGCAAGGATCGCAGCTACCGTGTTCGATGTCGCAAGCCCGAAGTCATCGTGGCAGTGAATGCTCAGCGGGGCACCAAGATCGATCAAATCCTTAAATATTCGGGTGGTGTGCTCAGGTGTGAGAATTCCAACAGTATCACAGAAGCAGAGCCGATCCGCGCCAGCCTCGATGCCATCAGCGTAGAGCGACTTTAGGAAATCAAGATCCGCCCGTGAGGCATCCTCGCCACTGAGTTCGACGATAAGTCCGTGATCCTTTGCAAACTCGCAAGAACGGATCGCATCATTTCTCACGGTTTCGCGGTCTTTCTTAAGTTTTTTTTCGATATGCAGATCGGAGACCGGGACAACGAGATGGATCGAGTCCACATCGCATTCGAGGGCTTTCTCGACGTCAAGCTCACGGATCCGGCAGTAACTACAGATCTTGGCATCCAAATTCTCGCGAACGACCGCCCGGATACTATCCCGCTCGCCCTCTGATGTGATTGCACTTCCTGCCTCGATCACGTCTACGCCCAGAGCATCGAGCCTCCGTGCGATCAATACCTTCTCTTCCGACGTTAGCGACACGCCAGGGGTCTGCTCGCCGTCGCGCAGTGTGGTATCCAGGAATCTGATAGTGTCGGTGGTGTCTGTAATGCGAATCCCTCTTGTTCGGTCTGTGTATGGCGATTCTTCTGCGGAATTGACTTAAGAATATCGATTGCAATAGGATAATAGTAATGACCCGCATCATCGTAATCTCGGATACGCACGACCACAAACTTCCGGATGCCTTAATCCCGCTGCTCGAAAGCGCAGACATGATCGTGCATGCAGGAGATTTCACATCGGTTGCGTGCTATGAATATCTGTTGGGCACTAACGAGCTCGTAGCAGTTCATGGCAATTCGGACTGTGCAGAACTTAGGAAGCGTCTGCCGGAGCAAATCGTATTTGATGTGGAAGATGTCAGGATCGGAGTGGTTCATGAGGGGCAGTTATCCACAAACGGATCGTGCGGACTCTGGTATCTTGCAAAGGAACTTGATTGCGATGTGCTGATCGTCGGACATATACACACCCCGTTTATCGAGCAGACAGATGTGTTGATTATGTGCCCGGGAAGCCCGACCGTGCCGAGACTTGCTGACAAAAGCGTCATAGAACTGACAATCAAAGGCGACCGGGTTCACGGACAGGTGATCTCGCTTGGGGCTGGCGCGTGTTTTGTGGGGGTGAGTGGAGCATGAATCAGAGTCGCTGAGAACAGTCTCGCTACTACGAAATGCATTTATAAGACGAGTTCCGACGTACACTATATGGCGCAGGGAGAAATACGTAACAGCATGAATCGAAAAGAAAAAATCTATGCAAAATAGTTATTTTTTGCATGCAAATACCACATAAATCAAAAGTATAACATCACAAGTTTCAGAGGATATGATGAGTAAAAAAAGCGAAAGTGAAGTCGATAAAACATTTGCTTATCTATGTTCCCAGCTTAATTATGTCCAAAAAAATGGCTTAGTAGAATCTGATTCTGATGCGAAAGATGAATCTCAAAGATATATCTTCAAGCAAGTCTCTGAAAAGCTTGGTATGGATGCTGTTTTCTTTTTAAGAACTGAAGATGGGCAAAGTATTCCTCTTATATACTTTCATAAATTGGAATCTAAAGATCATGCTGTGATTGCAAAATTGCATAAGCAAGTTTGGAATATGGGACAAGCGCCCCTTTTGTTTATAATTCTACCTGATGTTGTTCTCATATACAATGCATACGAACAGCCAAAAATACTTCAAAATGGAGAGCTGGACTACGAAGCTGGATTTATAGAAGATTTGGAAGTTTTTGTCAATGCTAAAAAAGAATTTGATAAACTGAAAAAATATCGCAGTTCTGAACTTTTAACAGGTAATTACTGGCAAAAATGCAGTAAACATTTCAATGATAAAAACAGGGTGTACCAAACTCTGTTGGATAATTTGGAATTCATGAGAAGTCGATTACTTAAAAAAGGTTTACCTACTGAGGTTGTTCATAATCTTCTCACGCGTTCGATTTTTATCAAGTATCTTGAGGATAGAACAGATAATAAGGGTCACAATGTGTTTCCGAAAGGATTTTTTAGTAAGTTTTTACCAAATGCAACAAGCTTCACTGAGTTACTTTCCGACAAAAACGCAACCAACGAACTATTCCGATATTTAAATAGTAAGTTTAATGGGGACGTTTTTGCAGCCGACAAAAATGGATATGAAATTTCTCAAGAGCACCTCAATTTATTACAAAAAATGTTAAAAGGAGATGTATATCTTGAAGAGAGGCAAATGGCTTTATGGCCATTATACTCGTTTGACATAATACCAATTGAACTTATTAGCAATATTTACCAGAAATTTGTTCACCACGAAGAAAATGAAAGCAAAACAAAAAATAATGGAGCGCACTACACACCGTATCATCTTGTTACATTCCTAATGGATCAAGTACTTCCATGGGATGGTAAATCTACTAATCTAAAAGTACTGGATCCATCTTGTGGCTCAGGGGTTTTTTTAGTAGAATCATATCGTAGACTTATAAGTCGCTGGATGCAAGCAAATCCAAATGAAAGTCCATCGGCACCAGATTTAAAACGTATTCTCAGGGAAAATATTTTTGGAGTGGATAAAAACAGTAATGCAATTCGAATAGCTGCTTTAAGTCTATATCTCACGATGTGCGATTATTTGGAGCCGCGTTATATTTGGAATCAGGTCAGATTTGAACCGATTATTAATAAAAATATTTTTGTGTCCGATTTCTTTGAGAAAGATGCTCCTTTCTTGGAAAAAAAATATGACTTGATAATTGGCAATCCGCCATGGGCAAGTGAATTATCTAAGGCTGCAACTGAGTACTTAAAAACAAACGACAAGCCTGTTGGGGATAAACAAATCGCTCAGGCGTTTTTATGGCGCGTGGCAGAATTGTGCAATCCTGATGGCGAAATATGTATGTTGGTATCCAGTAAAAATCTTCTCTTTAATCGGTCTAAACCAAATAGGGAATTTAGAAAGCAATTTTTCTCATCATTTGACATAAAAACTGTTATTAACTTTTCAGCATTAAGACACGTTTTATTTTCAAAAGCTGCTGGACCGCCAGCCGCAGTTATTTTTTCACCCGAGAAAAAAGAAACCCGAAATATTCTTTATTGTTCTCCAAAGCCAAGTTATTCAACACAAGATGATTGGCTTTTTATAATCGAACCTCATGATATAGCCCACATTCCAAAGAACGAAGCCATTGAAGATGACGTGATCTGGAAGGTGGCTATGTGGGGGACTCCGAGGGATTATGAATTGATAAAACGACTTTCAAAAGGTCACACATTAGAAGAAATATGCACCAAAAGGGGATTAATACACGCAGAAGGATATATAGAAGGTGGGACGAATGTAAAGAAGGATGAAGTGCCCGAATTACTTGGAATGGCAAATGTAGATGCAGAAAAATTAAAGCGATTAATAATTAACGAAGATTCATTACCACCTTTCAAAAAAGAACGTTTGTACCGACATGCAAAAACAAAAAGAGAGATATTTAAGGGACCACATTTATTGATTAAGCAAAGCCCAAAAACAAATGATGGATTGATTGCCGCCCTTCTGAAAAAAGATGCAGTCTTTAGTCAATCTCTTTTGGGTATCCATGGAACACATGAAGATTTGGAGCTATTGGCTGCACTTTGCTTAATAGTTAATAGTAAAATATCTTTATATCACGGGTTGCTAACCAGCGGCAGATGGTTAGTAGAACGCGATGAATTTACAAAGGAAGAATTTATGAATCTTCCACTGCCGCCGAATATTCTTGATTTAAATGGCATTGATGTTGATTGCCTAAAAAGGCTTTCAGAAAATCCAAATTCTGATATAATTATTAATGATTTAATTAAACAATTATATAAATTAGATGAATCTGAAATTATGCAGATCAATGATACTATAAAATATACGTTAGACTATTTTTGGAATAAAAATGACTCTATTGCTGTTAAACCCGTGGATGAAAGTACTTTAAGGGAATATATCGATACTTATTGTGGTGTATTGAATGACTCTTTTTCAAGTTTGTACAAAGTTTTTGTAGGGACCATTTACGATGGCGAGGGACCACTTAGGGTAATATCAACCAAACTCGTGGAGAAACCTAAAAAAATGGATGTGCCTTATATTTTAAACGGTGAACTCGAAAGTGTTCTTAATAGGTTAGATGAACAATTGATTGAAGAAATGTCTCCAAGCATCTATATAAGGCGCAATCTTCGCAGGTATTCTGGTGATATGACATTCATTGTAAAACCAAACCAAATGAGGTACTGGACGCAATCTGCTGCTTTGCGTGATGCAGATGAAACATATAGGGATATAATGTCATCTATGGGGGACTTTTAATTGAAACTTTCTGATTTATTAACTCAAGAGCCTATATCGGGTTCTCCCGCTGTTTTAAGCGATGAACTCAGATTGGACGGAGTCTCACACCTTTTGGAAATTTTATGTGATGCTTATGGGGATTTGTATAATAGTGGCATTGTGACGTCTATTATGATTGAGTCGGAGATTACTGAAGAATTTTACCGTTGTGTACAGATGGTGTGGTTTGATAGAGGGCCTAAAACCCTTACACCCCACCATGAAAAATCACACGGAAGGAGAATCGAGGGGAGGGGGAAAACTCCAACAATCGATGTTTGTTTCAGAGATTGGGATCCCAATCACTATTTTGGTATAGAGTGTAAAATATTAGAAGACAAGAAATCTCGTTATGACTATTATGTTGATGGTGGAGTATGCCGCTATATTCGTGGAGATTATGGCAAGAAGTTTCCTACCGGAGCCATGATTGGATATGTACTGACTGGCGATTCTTCAAAAATTATAAACGAAGTGGTGAATAAAGTTAATAAAGTACCTCATTGTTCTAATATGAATATTTCAAGTCCCGTTAATGGTTTTACAAAACACTATGAATCGATTCACAAACGAAAAATTGGAGTATCTCCTTTCAACATCCATCATCTGTTTTTCAACTTTACTTAATTTATAAAGTGGTAAAAATGTCATCCGAACACCCCGAACCCACCATCCATGAAGAACGAATACAATTTCGCAGTGAGAAGAAATGCCAGAAGCACACTTCCCGCCCCATCGGGGCATCCAAGCCGCGCCGTGAGTCATCGCCCAAGTATATGGAATTCCAGATCGCAGAAGAAGTTTATTCAAACATGGCAACCGGCAACCTGACAAGTTTTTTTGATTCCGGCAAAGATGCAATCTGCAGCCAGCGTTTGGAATATATGTGTTTTGGGATGTGCAATTTATGAAAGTATATGGAAAGGTCAGTGAGGTGGATGTGAATGGGTGGCAACGACGTTAATTTAGAAATTATCCGTGATGATTCATACAATATCGATGTACCTCGAACAATTACTGTAAGAAAGTATGAAACAGATATAATGTGTGATTTAGATGCGGTCAAAGACTCAGTAGGCTTGAATTATTTAAAGCATGGGAAAGAATTAGATGAATTAATCCAACAACTCAAAACTAATTCTCTTGGAGCGTATGCCGAACAACTTGAAAACGCTCGAAAATCAAATGGTGTAAATCAAATTAAATCAATTCTCAGTAAATTGAAAAATGTAGTTTCAGGTTCTGCAGAAATGGTAGGGATGATCGCTACAATCTTAGATTTGCTTAAAAATAGTAGTTCCTGAAGACTTATGACATTTAATAATCACAATTATCGTTTTAAAAATTTAGGAGAGGACTATGCAGGACACACTTCCAAAGGAATATGACCACCATGCAGTGGAAGAGAAATGGCGGTCGAAGACTTATGACGATATATACCGGTTCGACTGGGAATCAGAGAAACCACAGTACATCATCGATACTCCGCCTCCGTATCCCACAGGTAACCTTCACATCGGAAATTCACTAAACTGGTGTTATATCGATTTTGTGGCAAGATACAAGAGAATGCGCGGATATAATGTAATGTTCCCACAGGGGTGGGACTGCCATGGCTTGCCGACCGAGGTTAAGGTGGAGGAGACGCACGGGATCACAAGGCACCAGATCCCCAGGTCCGAGTTTCGAGACCTGTGTAGGGAGTTAACCTTAAAAAACATATCGAAAATGAAGGATACCATGCACCGGCTCGGCTTTTCCATCGACTGGGACTGCGAGTACGTGACGATGGATCCACGATATTACAGCATGACCCAGAAGTCGTTCGTGCGGATGTATGCTGACGAGCGGATATACCAGCGCGAGGGTCCTGTGAACTGGTGTCCGAGATGCGGAACAGCGATCGCATTCGCAGAGGTCGAGTACGAGGACCGCAAGACCCACTTCTACTATCTTTACTTTAAGGTTGGGACTGGGGAGCAGGCGATGGAGATTGCAACCACCAGACCTGAGTTACTGCCGGCATGCGTTGCGGTTGCCGTACACCCTGAGGACGAGCGGTTTGGAGGATTTATCGGAGGCACGGTCAGCGTACCACTCTTCGGTTATGATGTTCCTGTGATTGCTGATCCGGAGGTCGATCCGGAGTTCGGGACGGGTGTTGTCATGATCTGCACTTTTGGGGATAAGCAGGATGTCAGGTGGTGGATCGAGCATGAGCTTCCGCTTCGAATGGCGATCGACCGCGACGGAAAGATGACCGGTGTTGCTGGCAAGTACGAGGGACTGAGTCTTGGCGACTGCCGGGGCGCGATCATAGCGGATCTTAAGTCAGCCGGGCTGCTGTACAAGGAAGAACCCCTTGACCAGAGCGTCGGAGCGTGCTGGCGGTGCGGAACACCTATCGAGATACTCTCAGAGAAGCAGTGGTATGTCCGGGTCGATCAGGACGCGATCCTGCGCACCGCTGACGAGATCGAGTGGGTGCCCTCGCACATGTTGATACGGCTCGAGAACTGGACAAAGAGCATGGAATGGGACTGGTGCATATCACGGCAGCGGCTCTTTGCAACCCCGATTCCGGTCTGGTACTGCAAAGGATGCGGGAAGACGATTGTGGCGAAAGAAGAGTGGCTGCCACTCGATCCTACCGAATCAAAGCCCCCTCTGCCGTGTGAGTGCGGTTCAGAGGAGTTCATACCTGAGGCGGATGTGCTCGATACGTGGATGGACTCGTCGCTTTCAGCGATGGCAGTCTCTGGATGGGTCTTTGGGAAGGAACCGAGGGTGCCTGCGCAACTTAGACCGCAGGGGCACGACATCATCCGTACTTGGGCGTTTTACACGATTCTTCGGACGCAGGCGCTAACAAAAAAGCGTCCGTGGGACAGCATCCTGATAAACGGGATGGTCTCAGGGGAAGACGGGCATAAGATGAGTAAGTCCCTGGATAATATCATTGCGCCCGAGGAAGTGACCATTCAGTACGGTGCTGATGCATTCAGGCAGTGGGCAGCGATCGGGGGCTCTACAGGGTCTGATATCATGTTCCGGTGGAAGGATGTCGTTGCAGCATCCCGCTTCCAGCAGAAGATGTGGAGCATCGTCAGGTTCGCGCTCCCGCACATCAAAGATCATGGGGCGGCCGATAAGGATTCGCTCACGATTGTCGATCGATGGATCTTAAGTAGATTAAACACGCTTATTATGGACGTTACCGATGCGATGGATAGGTACCAGTTCGATATCGCATTAAAGATGGTGAAATCGTTTGCATGGGACACTCTTGCAGATCATTACATCGAACTTGCCAAGTACCGGCTCTACGGCGAGCCATCTCCCGAGCAGCAGGCGGCACGGTACACGCTTGGAACTGTAATCGAGACGCTGACACGGCTCCTTGCCCCGACCATTCCGTTCTTTTCAGAGGAAGTCTACTCATACCTTCCCACGTCAGGCAGCGTACATGCGGATGCATGGCCTCTCGCAGACGAGTCCATGATCGATCCCG
>QMVM01000013.1 GCA_003661105.1 Methanosarcinales archaeon
ATGGGCAGCTGGAACGAAATACAATAGGTGAACGGACGGGAGTTTCTTCAAAACTGAGACACTGCCTGAAAACCCCCGGGCGTCGTTATGAGCGTTTCACTTCCGCACAACAACGGTCACAACGTCTTCGTCACTTAACACGTGCGAAAGACCCACATGCTGCCCTGCATGTTTTGCCGAGTCCCCCCAGACCTGCGCATACCGAAACTTTCTCACAAAATCGCGGTGGATGGTAGAGCATACCTCAGCCACAGTCGAACTACCTTTCATGATCATCGGTTCATCCATGTCAGCCGGCTGCCCCTGTGGCTTCATATAGATGCGTATGAACCCGAATTCGGTGTATATCCGCTCCTTTAAGGAATCGAGATTTACACCACCATCCGCAGATATCATGATCGCATTGGAAAAACGCTCCTTGCACGTTGCTATCGTTGCCGCGTCCGCCAGATCGATCTTGTTTACGACAGTTACACCACGAACATACCTGCGATTTCCCGTAACCACATCGATCAGTTCATCAACGGTTATATTCTCCCGTATGATCACGTTTGCATTGTGTATTTTGTATTCGGATAGCACTGATTGGACGGTTTTCTTATCGAGATCGATATTAACAGTACTATTTACCCTGACCCCGCCTCGATCCGACTTGTAGATGGTGATGCGCGGAGGCGCGGTATTGATCCGAATCCCTGCATCATACAACTCTTTTACAAGTACGTCATACTGCTGCAACTGGAACACATCCACAATTATGAGGACCATGTCAGCATTTCGGATCACCGAGATCACCTCTCTACCGCGCCCGCGCCCGATCGCAGCACCCCTGACCAGTCCCGGAACATCGAGAAACTGCATCTGGGTTCCGCGGTACTCAAGTGTGCCGGGAATCACATCGAGCGTGGTAAACTCATACGCAGCCACCTCGCTTTCGGTTCCTGTGAGGACGTTTAACAAGGTGGATTTCCCGACCGATGGGAAGCCGACCATCACGATGGTTGCGTGCCCTGACTTCTTTACGGCGTATCCCTCGCCGCCTGACTTCGATGCTGCCCGCTTCTGCACCTCATCCCGCAGTCTTGCGATTTTTGCTTTCAGTCGCCCTATGTGATGGGATGTTGCCTTGTTGTACGGCGTCTTCCTGATCTCATCTTCTATGCTCTTAATATCGTCTTCGATTGTCATTTTGTGGGTGGGTGTACCTGATCGTGGATATGCTTTATAGTATTGGGAAGCCGGATAAGGAAAAATTTAGTTACCGCGAAAAAATCTGTCAGCAGCACAGGAGGCGTCAACCCTACACCTCACGCGCTCATAAACGACGGAGCGATGACCAATTCGCTGACCGTGGTCGATTCGCGGACCATATCATCCCTTGATACGATGCCATACGGCTTTTCGTTGATGACCACGACGATGTTTCTTTTGTGGTGCTGGTCAAAGAGTTTCGATACATCCGGGATCAAAACATCACCGTCGACGATGATGGGGTCTCTTGACATAACGTCCTGCACCTTCTGATTGGTCAATCCCGATACCAGGACTTTTGTGATCTGTTCCAGCGTCACAATACCGACAACATTCGTTGCATCAACCACAGGAGCGCCGCGTATTCGGTGTTTGAGAAGGATATTCGCAGCAGCCTTAATCGTTATATCCACATCGATCGCTGCGTTCCCGCTGCGAATACACTCCTTAACAGATCGTTTTGGCAGGATGATAAGATCTGAGATCGCAAAGATCAGGATGTTTCTTGTATCATCCCTTCCAATCGCCTTTCCCCTGATCACGAGTTTGTTCTGTGGCGTTGGACCTATCTTGATGATGTCACCGTTGTCAAACTTGCGGATATTGCCGATCACTTTGACCCTGCCGTGGCATGTGTCCGGGTGCTGCACAGTAGTAAACATGATCTCACAGACGGTTGCGCCCTCGACCAGTTTTCCATTCCGGTAGATGTTTGTTATCGTCTTGGCTGGCTGGTCACTGATATCGAGAATGTCGTATGTCTGCCCGGTTGGATGATACCCGCCTTTTGGACCTGGAACGCCCTCCACAATCCCGAGCATCCGGAGAGCTTGCATCTGATTCCGCACCGTACCCGGGTTGCGGTCGATCACCGCGGCAATCTCCTCTCCTTTCACCCCCCTCCCCTTCTGGTGGTAAAGGTTGATGAGTGTCGTCAATATCTCGGTCTGGATGGGCGTAAGTTCCATAACTTAGTTAAAGTCATAGATCACCCACCATATACCTATCGATTAATAATGTAGAATTAGCTCACTTAAGTGGCGTGTATGCTCCAAGAAGAAATAGCTCAGCATCCCTAACTCCCCGCACGGTTTTGGCGAACGTCTGCAGTTCTTCGATCTCGCTGTACTGTTTGAATCTGCACATCACGAACAACCCATATTTCCCGGCTGTGGATTCCCATGCCCCAAAAGCCCACTCTTGATTCTTCAAGAAATCTACTAAATCATCGACAGCCGATTTCGGACACTCGATTCCGATATACCCATTGATACGATACCCCAGTTCTCCCCAGTTGATTTCGGGGCGATAACCTGTTATAATACCTCGCTCCATGAGCATGCGAACACGCAAATTTGCCGTACTTCTCGGAACTTCGACATATCTAGCAAGTTCAGTCAGTCTGGGGCCTACGCCAATGCCCTCGGACATTGCCTCAAGAATTTGTTCATCCAGTTCGTCTACGATAATAGCACATCCATATCAGTTGTTGTGTTGTATTGACATAGTAAATTCTAATCATTCTTTAATGTATTGGTCGGGTTGGGCTATCAACTTGCTCGAATGTCCTGATCACTGGTTGCCTGACAAACCGGTAGCAAGAACGCTTGTAACAAATAAATAAATTATATGGATCTACATCGGTAAATCCGTGATATTTGCCAGTTTATGGGCGTCATAATAGATGCCACCACCTAAAATCTCATAAAACTCGGTAACATATCCCAACTAATTTACAATTTTTCATAAAACGCCCCGGGTCAGACTGGACCCCATAAGCCCAACCGCAATATCAAATAACATTCGTACAATTTGTTTCATTCGTGCTTTATTTGCAGGTTTTTTCGTAAAAACCGGATTTTCCAAATCCAAATTGAGTTATTGCGACTCTTACACCACTATAAACAATAATTCCCCGTGATCCGGACGATCAGGTTATTTCGTCACTGCTCATCGGAGTCCAACCTTTCAAGGAGCCCGGTTCTCGCATCCTGTGGATCGGCCCGACCGCGCGTCTTCTTCATCACCTGCCCAACAAGGTAATTAAGTGCTTTCGCTTCCCCGCGCCTGTAATCATTGATCGCATCAGTGCATTCGGAAAGTACCTCATCGACAGCAGACGTGACCACGTCTTCTTTCACCTTCGCAAGTTCCTTTTCAGACACGATCCCGCCGGGTGTGCCGCCTTCATCAAGAATCGTACGTATGACGGTGATTGCACCATTTTCGGTGATCACGCCATCCGAAAACAACTTCAGGATCTCGATCATATCCGCTGTCTTGAATGCGCCGATCTCGAGATCGCGATAATTAAGTTCCCCTTTCAGCACGTCAACGATCCACGAAGCACTGAGCTTCGGGTCGATTGCGGCGGAAACATCCTCAAAGAACATTGCGAGTTTCGGATCGAGCGTTAGCGCGGCGGCATGGTTCTCTGTTATGCCGTAATCCTTAAGAAATCGTATACGCTGCGCCTCGGGAAGTTCCGGAATCGTTTCCCTGATCGCAGGAACCCAGTCCATAATCCGCATCGGAACAAGGTCAGGCTCCGGGAAATAGCGATAGTCGTGCTCGGTCTCCTTTGTCCGCATCGAAACAGTGACGCCGCGCAACTCATCGAAGTGCCTCGTCTCCTGCACAACAACCTCGCCGCGGCGCAGCACATTTCGCTGGCGCACGATCTCAAATGAGAGTGCACGCTCCGCGCCCTTGTATGAGGATATGTTCTTAACCTCAGCACGCTCGCCACCGGCAAGCGAG
This sequence comes from Methanosarcinales archaeon, assembly GCA_003661105.1. GTDB lineage: Archaea > Halobacteriota > Methanosarcinia > Methanosarcinales > Methanogasteraceae > Methanogaster_A. Next base: position 4,012 of record QMVM01000013.1, read on the forward strand.
ATGTTCGCATCCACACGAATCGCGCCGTCCATATCCCCGTCGAACACATCGAGGTATTCGAGGATGTTCCTGAGTTTATTCAGGAATCTCCGCGCCTCTTTTGGGCTTCGGAGGTCCGGCTCTGTCACGATCTCAAGCAGCGGCACACCGGCGCGGTTATAGTCGACCAACGTGAACTTCGACCGGTCGATCGTGCCTTCGTGCACCAGTCTTCCAGGATCCTCTTCCATATGGACACGGTTGATCCTGACGTGCCTGACCCCTTGCCCATCATCGCCTTCGATAGCAAGGTATCCATTGATCGATATTGGATAATCGTACTGCGTGACCTGAAATCCCTTTGGCAGGTCCGGATAATAGTAATTTTTGCGATAAAACTGAGTCTGTGGTAGAATCTCGCAATTCATAGCAAGAGCAACCTTTATGGCGCTCTTCACAGCAGATCTGTTCAGTACCGGAAGCGACCCGGGCAGACCGAGACAGACCGGGCAGGTGTGGGTGTTTGGTGGCGCGTTGTGATAATCAAGCCCACATGAACAGAATAACTTTGAATTAAGTGTATTCAGTTGTACATGAATCTCAAGTCCGATGATCACACCATCTTCTGTTCTTACAGACATTTCTGATGAGTAGGTGTGCGGATTAAATTAAACTTTCGGCTCTTCCGGCGTTGGAATAAAAAATAAAACCCAAACCCCGAAATGAATACTCATTCCAACGAGCATCCTATTGTAGGCAGGAATACGAAATTCCACAAATGCGCATCAGGCGACAACGTAATCTTGCATGCCCTGATCGAATGGCTGCGCTTCTGCAAAAGTCCGGCGGTCGGCCGAACAAGCCAAACATACACATTATAAGTATTGCGATGAAAACTTCCATCATGCACCCCGAAGTCTCGGTGATCGTTCCGACTCTTGATGAGGAGAGGTATCTCGAACGAACACTTGCATCGATTGCAACCCAGAACACAAACACGCCCTACGAACTGATCATAGCCGATGGCGCGAGTACCGATGGGGGCATGTCCATCGCAGAGCGGTATACGGATGTGATCATCCAATGCGAGGAGAAAGGCATCGGTGCAGGCAGGCATTGCGGTGCAAAGCACGCGAGAGGGCGGTACCTTATGTTCATCGATGCAGACACGATCCTACCATGTTACTACATTGCATGGCTCTGCGATCGGTTTACTGACCGGGATCTGGTTGCATTCTCCGCGTCATTCGGATTTTCAGAGCAGTCACAATCCGCGAAGCTTGCCGAGAAGGTCACGAACCAGTACCTGACCATGCGGGACAAGGTTCTCGAGCCAACGCTTCCGGGATTTAACACCTGTGTCAGGAAGGATGCATACTTCGAGAGTGGTGGATACCGAAACGTCCCTCTTGAGGACATAGAATTCAGCAGAAGGATAAGCCAGATCGGGAAGACCAGGTATTTCGATGACGTGGTCGTTATAACCTCACCGCGACGGCTTGACGGGATGGGACTTCTTGGAACATTATACTATTACACCCAGCTCGATCTCGGACGTGCCATAGACGGCAGTATGATTGATAAAATGAGTAAGAAACTTGGAATTGCGGATTTGCGCGATTATGTGGGGATACGATGACAGATACGATACTAAATACGACACGGTTGCCCAATACTAATTTTGAACGATTGCATGCACGATTAATCAGCCAATTAAAGCGACAGATCGGCGGCGATCACATCAGTGAGCAGGTGCTTGCTGCGATGAGGAACGTACCCAGACACCTCTTCGTGCGCGAGAGCGATATGGCGAATGCTTACGAGGACTATCCGCTCTCGATCGGGCACGGTCAGACGATCTCCGCGCCGCATATAGTCGGGATTATGTGTTCGCTACTCGAGATCGAGAATGGGATGAAGATACTCGAAATCGGTGGCGGTTCCGGGTATCATGCGGCGGTGCTTGCGGAACTCACCGGTCCTGGCGGCATGGTGTATGCAATCGAACGAATCACAGAGCTTGCGGAGTTTGCACGGCAGAATCTAACAGATGCCGGATACGAAAACGTCGTCGTCACCGCAGGCGACGGCACGCTCGGGCTTTCCGAACATGCGCCTTATGACTGCATCACCGTGGCGTGCGCTGCTCCTACCGTCCCACAGCCACTTGTTGACCAGTTGAAACGTGGCGGCAGGATGACGATCCCGATCGGCAAGTATACTCAGGAACTGTACCTGATTCATAAAAACGACGCGATATCAAATGAGAAGAAAGGTGGGGTCGTGTTCGTGCCATTGATCGGAGAATATGGGTTCTAACATGATTGAAAGATTAAAGATACGTGACGCAACGGAATCGATCCTTGCCCACGATGCAGCGCGGGTCATCTCGCACAACGATGCGGACGGGCTAACAGCGGCGGGCATCCTCTGTCATGCCCTCTTAAGACTCGGGAAGCGATTCCATACAACCATCATCAGTCAGCTTGATCGCGGGTTTGCGGATCGGCTGAATGCGGATCATCATGAGGGGGTGCTAACGGTCTTCTGTGATATGGGAAGCGGACATTCCGACATCATAACCGGGGTCGCAGGCGACGTTCTCGTGATAGATCACCACACGCCAACTGGCGATCTGGCGTGCCCGCATGTGAACCCGCATCTGGTGGGGATCGATGGCGCATTCGAGCTATCAGCGTCCGGTGCGGTCTACGCGGTTGCGAAAGGGCTCAGTAGCGAGAATATCGACTTATCGGGACTTGCCATGGCAGGCGCGATTGGGGATAAGCAACTGATGATCGGCGCGAACGCAGACATACTCGCAGATGGCGTGCAGAACAAGATTATATCTGTGAAGAAAGGAATTCGGATCGGGGATGGGGATGTCTCCGATATTCTCGAACAGAACATCGACCTTTATCTTGATATTACTGGCGATGCTGCGAAGGTAAGTGAGTTTCTCGGTGAAGTGGGCGTGAGCGGCAGCGGAAGATTAAGCGAACTTGCCGAGCCGCAGCTCCGAAAACTTGCAACGGCGCTTGTGCTGAAGTTGCTGCAGAGGAGCAGTCCGGATGTCATAGAAAATCTCATCGGCGACGTGTACACATTGCGCTGCGAGGTGATCCCGAACGCCAATGATTTCGTATCATGCTTGAATGCGTGCTCGCGGTTAAACGATCCGGGACTTGCACTCTCGCTATGCCTTCGGGATCCGGCAGGCGTTTCCCATGCCCGAAGAGCGGCTGTTGATTACCAGCGCACCCTTGTCCGCGAGATGAATGCAGCCGAGCCGTCCATCCTGCACGGGGACCACATCAAATACCTGATGCTTGATGATGCGGAGGGTACAGGCATCATCGCAAGCACGGTTACCGGATTTCTGTACCCTGATCAGCCATGCATCGTCCTTAACCATAGCGATGGCAAGATCAAGATATCAGCCAGAGGCACGAAGTACCAGGTCGCAAGCGGACTCGATCTTGCGGAGGTGCTGCGGATCGCCTCTGAGTCTGTGGGCGGCAGGGGTGGCGGGCACAGCATCGCTTCTGGCGCTGCAATCCCAAAAGGCGCGGCAGATGCATTTATATCGACTGCAGATTCGCTTGTTGGTGCGCAGCTTGGTGGTGAACCACAATGATCTTATCAAAGAATGAAATTAACGAACTGATGAAGCTTGATCCTCCGCTTGTTGAGGATATGATTGATCCTGATACCCAGATACAGGTGAACGGCTGCGAACTCACAGTCGATCGCATCTTTGCGTTTGCAGGCGCAGGTTCCGGATCTGGTGCAGGTGCCAGCACAGGCGCCGGCGCAATTGCATTCGAGAACAGCGAACGGGTGCTCTCGGAATGTACCGAACTCGCATTCGATGGTGACGGCTGGATCGATCTTCCTGCTGGTAGTTACAAGATTGTTTCCAGGGAGATCGTGCATATCCCAAAGGACGCGATCGCGATCGCACGACCGAGATCGAGTCTCCTACGCTCTGCAGTAAGCGTCGAGACCGCGGTCTGGGATGCCGGATATGAAGGAAAGAGCGAGTGCCTGCTCATCGTGTTTAATGAGGCGGGATTTAAGTTAAAGCGCGGTGCGCGTGTCTTGCAACTGCTGTTTATGGGGCTTGCAAGCGAGACGGAGGGGTATGCTGGCGTGTATCAGGGATACCTGACCCAAGCTCCGACATGACTAAATATCTGTGAGACAATCCGGATACTTAATGATCATCACGATAAGTGGACTGCCTGGAAGCGGAACCAGCACGGTATCTAAAATCCTGTCAAGACGCATCGGTGTCGAGGTCGTCTCGGCAGGCGACATCTTTCGGAATATGGCAAAAGAGAAGGGGCTGACGCTTGAAGAGTTTGGAGAATCCGCCTCGGATGATGAGGGGATCGACAGGGAGCTCGACCGATTCCAGAAGAAGATCGCCTCGGATGCAAGAAGCGAGGGAAAAGACGTGATTCTCGAAGGCAGGCTCTCGGCATGGATGGTAGAGCCTGATCTCGCTATATTCGTGACAGCTCCGCAGGACGTTCGGACAGCACGGGTTTCACATCGCGAGGGGGTGCTACTTCCTGAGGCCGCTACAGAGATCCGGGAGAGGGAGTTATGCGAAGCCGCGCGGTATGAGGAATATTATGGCATCGATATCAATGATCTCGGGGTGTATGATCTCGTGATAAACTCAGGAAACTGGGATCAGCACGGGGTTGCCATAATAGTTGCGGCGGCTGTGGATGCACACCAAACGCATAAGTAGAGTGACGCACCAGTCTTTTTAAATAAAACTACAGTTCAAAAAAGAGAGTTGAAATGAATGGACATCGATCTAAATAAAGCACTGAGAAAAACAATCAGATCCGGCAAGGTTCTCATCGGATCAAATGTAAGCAGGGATGCCGTAAAAAATGACGGCGATACAACGGTTGTGCTTGCTGCGAACTGCCCTGCTCCTATTAAAGCAGAGATATTGGATTCTAACGCATCGATAATCGAATATCCTGGAATGGGTATCGACCTCGGCATCGCATGCGGGAAGCCATTTAACATTGCTGCGCTAACCATCCTCGATCCTGGGGATTCAGGGATCATGGCGATATTCGAACCTGAAGAGACGCCGGAAACTTCTGAAACTTCCGATACGTTGGATACGTTGGAGCTATCAGAAGCAGTAGGGGCACCAGCCGGGATCGAGTGATAAGCGTGGGTGAGATCAGACTTACCACAGAAGGTGTCAGGTACATCGCGCTCTTTGAGAGTCTCACAGGAGCTACGGCACGAGATTGCATCGACGAGGGCGATCGGGTACTATATGTGGTCAGAACCGGCGACATGGGGCTTGCAATCGGCAGAAACGGTGAACATATCAACAGGGTCAAGAAATCCATCGGCAAGCCAGTTGAGATTGTGGAGTATACTGACAACCTCGAAACGTTTATGAAGAACGCGGCGCAGCCCGCGAAGGTGGTTGGAGTCGAACGGATGGTGCGCGGCGGAAGGCGGGTCGTGTACGTGGACGTTCCCCCAAACGAGAAAGGGCTCGCGATCGGCAGGGACGGCAGAAACATCGAAAAGATGAGGATGCTCGCGCAGCGACATCATGACATCGACGACGTGATAATCAGATAAAGTTTAAGTTCGAGAGAGCAAGAAAGGAGGAATAACATGGGCAAAGGAAAATACGCAGCTCGCAAGCTACAAAAAGACCGAAAGAAATCCAGATGGAGCGATCGTAACTACAGCAGCCGCGCTCTACGCCTGAATATCAAAGCAGATCCGCTCAGCGGTGCCCCACAGGGGCGTGGAATCGTGCTTCAGAAGGTCGGAGTCGAGGCAAAACAGCCAAATTCCGCGATCCGTAAGTGCGTCCGGATACAGCTAATCAAGAATGGAAAACAGGTTACTGCATTCTGTCCGGGCGACGGCGCGATCAACTTCATCGATGAACATGACGAGGTAACAGTTGAGCGTATCGGCGGAATGATGTCAGGTTCCATGGGCGACCTGCCTGGTGTCAGGTTCAAGGTGACCGCTGTGAACGACGTGACGCTTCGTGAGATGGTGATCGGGCGTAGAGAGAAACCAATCAGGTGATCAGATGGATAAGTTATTTGGCAAATGGGATCTATCAGAGGTCGAAACTATGGATATGGGCATCAGGCGGTATGTAGATCTCAGTCCGAGAATCGTGCTTCATACCGGCGGCAAACACAGCAGCCAGCAGTTCAACAAGTCTGATGTACCGATCGTTGAACGGCTGATCAACCGGATCATGCAGAAAGCGGTAAACACCGGTAAAAAGCAGCGTGCTTACCGCATCGTCGTATCCGCATTCGATGCCATCAACGAGAAGACCGGGAAGAACCCGGCACAGGCTCTCGTCGATGCCATCGCCAATGCCGGACCCCGGGAGGAGGTTGTCCGTCTCAAATACGGTGGGATCGCTGTGCCGAAGGCTGTCGACACATCACCCCAGCGCAGAGTGGATATTGCTCTGCGGTTCATCGCCGAAGGGGCGCGCCGTTCCGCATACAAGAGCAAGCGATCTATGGTAACGAGTCTCGCTGATGAGATCATGGCTGCTGCATCGTATGATGTGAGGAGTTATTCGATCAACCAGAAGCAGAGCCTCGAGCGGGTCGCAAAGTCCGCGCGGTGAGTTTGATTTATACCCTCAAGAGTTCGCGAAAGAGTTCTCACAAACTCTTTCGCGCTCTTTGGTGGGATTTCGCGAAAACTGTGGTAGCCGTCCACTGGCAGAATATATCACACCCCCTGCATCTTTTCCTGCCGCACATAATGCGCACTAAAATCCATACCCGTATCTGCGAAAATGCCCAAATTTCACGATCATGTAACTAACGCTTCAATCATCCAACATTCGCGTAAATATCTCTATCAAATCCAATCAATTTGATTTTTCTACTGATTAAAATTTGTACTGAACTTAAATTGTTTTCTATCCGATTTAATTATCCTGATCGGCTCAAGTACATCAAGAATTGCTATGGCAGAGGGCGTTTGCTATATCGTTCCATATAATAGAATGGGCTTTCGCGTTCTCATCATCGAGCGCGACGACGTACAGCAATTCCCGCTCAGTCGCACATCCGTCATACTTACCGAATTTTTAGTTCTACATTATGCGCACATAACGTAAAAAAATAGGTGATGCACAGATTCAAGACTTGGTATTTTAACTACTTATACGAGAACATCGCCGAAAAAATACACTTACCAGTCGATACAAGCAAAATCGAATCCATCTCCCAGGTCATGTTATTATAATACCTGGTCTCAATCTCTCATTAAGATGGAGGTGGATCTTCGAGGATATCCGGATATTTCCTTTCAAATCCATAAAGCAAGGCTCTGAAGATGTTTTCCATCGAATCAAATTTAAATCCATAAAATAAATACTTTATCTTCTCCCAGAGACTTCTTTTACTACCTAACTTCTTCCAAACTGCTTGAAATAGCTGACAGGCGAGTTGCTGCGCCTGATCAACCAAAAACGCCAGCATCATCAACAATCAGATAGAACTTGGGTTCACGGTCACGAGAGATACTATAGAGAACCGGAAAAAAGAGGGACAGGGACGCTTTGTCAGCATCCTTGCACCCCCACATTTCGTAGATTTGCGCATGCCCCGTGGTTCTTGCCCGAGTTTGGGTTATTGCGGCAGGCGTTCGTTCACCGGAGTGTGTATTGATCCGGACGTTCGACATGGTTTTCCAGTAGCATCGCATCAGCGATGTTCACCACACCATCGCCGGTGACATCGGCAACAGATTCGTTGCTGACGGTGTAGTGCCCCATATAAGTGACATAAGTTCTCAGCAGTATAATGTCATCGGAGCTCACGTCATTATCGCCGGTGACATCGCCGTTTTGCATCACGACCAGTTTCACACTCTCAGACAGGTTTGTGTAACCATAGATATCGGTCGCAGATACCCGAAGCTTGTAAGTCCGAGGAAGCGTTCCGGCAGATGCGCTCGTTGTCACCGACCAGACGTTGTCCTCTGTGTGAGTCATCGGCTGCACAGGTGAACCGCCGATCGCGGAGAGGTCTATGGTGACGCTTGCGATATCACTCTCATCGGTCACGGTGACGCTCAATGTGGTAGTCTCGCCCCACGATGGTACGCCATCGGTATCATCCGGAATCAACTGGCTTGCAGACGGACATGTGACAACAGGTGGACTTGTATCGCTGACCACTGTAAACAGTCCGTTGCTGACGGTGTTATGCACCGCATAGCCGTTTTGATCTGCCATCGATATAATTTCCATATCGAGTATGCTCGTAGCCCCGACTTCGCCGGCAGCAGTAAGTGTCACATCCGTAACCTTCACAGCCCCGGTTAGCTGGGTTTTGTTGATGTATGTGTTTATCATCACCCAGCCCTCCGCGGCGTGTTCATCATCAAATCCGAAGTATGATGTGAAATCCCCCTCTGTAACACCGGTCACGGTAACCACACCGGGATCATAAGTGAGTTTCACACCAGCACATGCAACCCCTGTTGCATTATGGATCATGATCGGTGTTGTCACACAGTCCCCGCGGGATGCCGTGACATCCTCAGTGATGCTGGCTGTGTTGCTGCCAAAGCCCTCCGCTTCCTCTGCTGCCGTCTGCACGCTCAGAGTGGCATTCTTGCCGGTGATGCTGGCTGCGGTGGCAGAGGTGCTGAAGGTGTATATTGTGTCTGGCAAGAGGTTGGTTACGACGTAGTACGGGTCGTCGGTGATGGCTAATAGCGTACCGTCCTGGTAGATGGTGTAATAGTCTACGTCTGATACCGAGCAGTCCCAGAACAGAGTTACGGTTTGTTGTGTTGGCGTTTCGTTCTGGAAGTTTGTGACTATCGGCTCAGGATCCGCCCCGTCAGAGGCGTATGAGATCTCGAAGGTCTGCGGTCCGTTCCATAGTTTGTTGTAGCGGTATCTGAGTACCCCGTCTGCGTCGGTGGTCGCCTTGAAGTCACCTGCGTCGGCGCTTGTTATGTCGTAGGTTGCAGAGGCGGCTTTTGTGGTTAGGTTGATCCAGGTTGGGTTGTCGGGCACTGTGCTGCGCGCGGTGATGCGGTAGGTGTCAGAGTCTTCGTCCCATGTGTCTACGGTGACGTCGTAGAGGTGTGCGTAGGTGGGGCGGAGGGTGATGTTGTAAGACGTAACAAGTCTTGTAAGCCCACTTCCCACACCAGTTGACCCCATCGTGAAATTGCTTTTATCAGGATAGTAGCCGACGGGGGTGTGGTAGAAGTCAAATCCAGCGTCCCATTGTCGTACAGATGACATCACAGTACAATCGGTAAACAAAATTTCTACGTCTGTAATCCCGTCGTATGATTTCACAGACCTCTTGTTGCCCCCAAAATCTCGCACAATTAAATCCCCGGACACCAACCTATGACTATATATCGTATCCGAATCCGACGTGATGTCTGTGCCACTGACTTCAGCGGGAGTGTTAGCAGTGTTGTTGGAAAATGTTATGTTATGTGCTTGTGCCATTGTGATCGATGTACTACCTGAATCAGTGACTATGTTATCAGATATCGTCCAATTATACAACCGATTTACATATATCCCGTTAGTTCGAGAATTAGTTATAGTATTATCTTGTATAATGCCATCATGGAAATGGTAATCGAGACCGTCTGTACCATGTACATAAATCCCATTGCGCACACCGGTTATCGAGTTTCCAATTAAATTGATGTATTCTAAGTTATCGATCATATCTATACCATTGTGGTCATCCGTATGGTTGATTGTGCAATTAAGTACTGATATGTGGTGCATCGCCCCAGAATCAAGCCCGTTATTAGATAATGTGATCGCATTCCAATATGTATTATATACCGAACAATTCTCTATGATTGTATAATTACCTCTTTGGTATATTTGTATCCCTGTGCTAGTGTAATAGACCGAGCAATTCGTAATATTCACATTTCTACACGAACGTGTGCGGATACCTTCTGGAAGGCGATTAGAACTGTTAACACCATCGAGTGTTATACCATCTATATTAATATAATCATCATTTACTAACATGACTCCCGCTTCAATGGTGCTTTTCCATTTAACTATTGTTGGCGTTCCGTTGTATGCAGTGAGTGTGACCTGGTGCGTCTCGTTTGCATTATGATCAATATATTCACCACTTATACATGCTTTGTATGTCCCGACGGGCTCTTCATAATACGTACCGTTAACAACATATAGAGTGTCTCCAGCGTGCATGGTTTCAAATCCATACTGGATAGATGCCCATGCTGTACCGAGCGTTAAGCCGTTGTTGCTGTTGTTTCCCGTCATCGATACATAGTAGTCGGTGGCGGATGCCGGGCCCACGAGTGTGGCAAGCACGAATATGCTTGCCGTGATGACGAGCATTAGGTTCAAGATCGTGTGTCTTCCATGCATCAGCTTACCAAGTGTATTGAGCGCACGCGTAATGCAGTTGCAAGCACTATCGTTGTATGTGTTGTGTAGTTCCCCCATGATATAGTCCTCCTATTTAGGTGTTCTTGTTGGTGTGACGTCTGCCGATATGTTGGGCTGATGTTCATACCTCGCAGCGATGTTTGGTCGATGTATGAACATCGCACATCTCATCACTATGATTATCATGTGTTTCTCATCCTATATAAATGTTCTCATTACTATTATCATAATGAGGTATCTGACTAAGATAACCATCCACATCCAAAGCCGTATCAGGAATATACCATAGACTTGTTACCAATTAGTATTCACTTCCATCAAAAACCTTTAAATTAAATGAGGTATATCTCATAAACTATGCTGAACATCGAGCGTTAGGCGACGATAGACTGATGAAAGCTATTATCGGACTCTCCGCATCTGAATTTAGCAAACTGGTAGAGAGCTTTAGGGAAGAATTTCAAAATGAAGCGCAGAATAGGTATGAAACAGGAGTTGAACAAAGTACTAGAGAACGGAATCCCGGTGGTGGACGAATAGGAAAATTAGAAAGTTACGCGGCGAAATTATTCTTCACCCTCCTCTATTTCAAGTGTTACCCCACTTTTAATGTCCTAGGGTTACTATTTGATCTCGACAGATCAAATGCAAACCGTAATATCCGTAAATTTACGTCAATACTGGAGAAAGCACTTGGTAGAAAGATGCATTGGTGTTCGGTTAAGACGCAAGAATCCACTCTGAGCCATCACTAGCTTAATATACAATAACTACAATCGTGGTTGTCTGAGGACGATGGTATGGACAACCACACTAAACAAACTGACCCAAGTGTTAAATGTCTCGTGTAGATGTTTCCAGAGGAGTTTTTATGGAATCTCGATAGAAAAACTGGATTCGTCAAACGAATACGTAAGATCGATCCTGTTATATTCTTCTGGGTTCTCATACTCGGATTTGGGGGTCGATTTTCTCAGATCTATCAGAGCACTTGAACGACGATATGAGAAAGAAGTGAACATAGAATTGAGAGATGGCGCTTTATACGACCGATTCACACCAGAGCTGGTGGAGTTTCTTCGTGAATGCGTCCTGCATGCGATAGAATTTCAGGCGCAACAGCAATCTCGCGTACTGGGGGCGAAATTGAACGGTTTCAAAGACATAATAATCCAGGACAGCTCTATTATCTGATTGTACGAGTCTCTCGCAGATCTGTGGCCTGCCACTCGCTCAACAAGGGTTGCAGCAGGGATTAAAGTTTCATGCATCGTGAGTGCAGTTGCGGATGGCGTAAAATCTGTCAAACTATTCCCGGAACGGACATCTGAAATCAAAACGCTCAGAATTGGCCCCTGGGTAAAGGATAGAATACTTCTCATCGACCTTGGGTTATTTAAGTATGGCATTTTTTATAAAATCGACAAATATAACGGTTTTTTCGTAAGCAGGCTGAAAAGTAATGCCAATCCAACAATTGTTACACTGAATAAGAAGTGCAGAGGAAATTCAATCTCTGTTGAAGGTAAAAAGCTGAAAGACGTTCTGCCACATCTTAAAAGAGGCGTGCTTGATGTGATGGTCGAGGTCAAATTCAAAAGGCGGAAATACAGAGGGGAACGAACCACTGTAACCAAACCATTCCGCGTTGTTGCGGTTCTCAACAAGGAGACTGGTGATTATCATGTCTATATGACCAATATTCAGGTTGAAAGATGGTCTGCTGAGGATATTGCCAGTTTGTATGGTGCAAGATGGGGAATCGAGATGACATTCAAGGAATTGAAGCTATGGCGTCATTATGGCGTTGGAAAAGTTAAGTTTGAAAAACCACCCCTCGACCGAGCATCCAACTTCGAGCAAGTCTACAAAATCCTCCAGAATTTCCATTCTTTTGGCATCAGAGAACACCATTTCCTTGCGCATGTACGGTCTTATCAGATCCCTCGATCTACGGATCTCTTCTGGCGTTATATCCTGAATCTCCCGAATAAAGTCTTTCACGTCGGATAATACCTCCTTCGCATACGTCTCGTTCTCCATATTTGAAAAAATCGCTGTTAGTGCGCCGTAATGAGCCATTTCATTTGTTGTTCTTGTTCTTCCGGTCCGTCTCCGTATGTGCATTCTGCTCCATCTGTGTCCCCGCTCTTCGATATTGTCGTCCCGCATGATTTCCACTACATTTCCAAAATGGTCTTTCACTTCCACGAAAAGCTCGTCCGCATGTTGTCTGCAATTTTTCGTTATCTGTCTTGCTGCCCGGAGGAGCTCACCTCCATGGGTCTTACCAGCATTATCAATATCAGCAAGAGTCGCCACCATGTCTTCTTTCATTTTTTGAGCGTTGGTGGGCGCCGTCTCACATCCATTCTGACTCAGGTGCCTGCCAACCCGCAGAGTTGTCCTCACCATTTCAAACCAGCCCCATATCTCTTTAATGTTAGTATATTTGGTGTTAACATTTGCATTACCAGTAATTGCATCCAATTTATTAGAAAACTCAACTATTTCAAAAATATCAAGGTTATAAGATGCATTCCACTCAAGGATTCTTCTGTTCATGTTTTTAACCTCTAAAACTCTGTTCATGATTTCAAGGTATGGTAGAACAAAAGGATAATTAGAGCTCCGATCACGGCTAATAAGCAGATGTTCTATAGCAAGAGCGATCCATTTGAGTTCTGCGATGACTAAAACGTTTTCAGAGTCGGGACGTACCATAGTTTCGATATCGGCTTTCATTCTTTTGAGTTGACTTAGAATTCACATTCCCACAACGTTTTTTCGGAACGCGGCATATCTCTCTTTGAAAACAACTTTTCCAAGGTTCTTGACGAAATGGTAGTGACATATTTGCTGCCCCGACCCTGGAAAAACCTCAGTTGCAGCATCACGAATTCGTTTGCTCACATCTATAACGACGACGATTGGAGTTCCGTATAACGAGTTCAACGCTTGCAGAAAAGTCTTTACGTACTTTTTACTTTCCGTTGGG
>QMVM01000014.1 GCA_003661105.1 Methanosarcinales archaeon
CCACTCATCCGGAATCTCTGAGAGGTCCGTGCATGTATGGTCAATAATAATCGCGTCTGCACATGCAGACGGCACCATCGCCAGTATGGCGACCATTCCAATAATCAGTATCATTTCTTTCTTCATGGTTTATCCTTTTTTTTTCAGTCAGTAAGTAATGGAGTATATACCATTGTGTGCAACACAGCCTATAAAAAGCTAACGATTTTGCCGCTTGCTTATCTATACCCATACCATATTGTCTGCGACCGATTGCGAAAAGGGATTATGCCGATCGCCATAATATGAATAGCATCATGGTAAACACACTTGCCGGTCCGGTAGACGTTCACAGCAGATTCAAGTATTTGCCGATACTACCCGCGGGATGTTGATTGCGTTTCGGACTCCCTCTCCTCCCTGCTATATAGCGCGATTGCTCTTAATCGAACCGGTACCGCGCATACGCCCGGATGATGCCAGGCGGGCGCGGCAAATTAAAATGTGACTTCAGCTTCAGGTCCGGGAGCTCGCATGCATCTTCGCGACAACATCTCTCCGGCTGATGAACCCGACCATATCCTCATCCAGATTGAGTACAGGAATCCCGCCGTACCTGTACTTGAGCATGAGATTCACAACATCGGGTATGTTGGAGTTTGTGTACACGGTCCTAACGCCGCGGCTCATGATATCCACGGTCAGGAGATTCTTGACCCTGGTATCCTGTTGATTGGTAGAGACCAGACCACGGATCGCACGCATCGCCTTTGCTATGTCCTTCTCGGTTATGATGCCGACCAGTCGGTAATCCTCGAGCACAGGGAGGCGCCCGATGTTATGATCCATCATCGTCCGCCGCACATGGACGACACGATCGCCAGGCGAAGCAGTAATTGCCTTGTTCATAAATTCCGCAGCAAATCCAAAGACGGTCTGGGTTTGCAGAATCTCCTGCGGCGTGACCCAGCCAAGGATCTCCTCATTATCCTGTACAATAAGGATGCCCCTCTGCTCCTGTAAAATCGGTATGGCGTCGTCCACATCCATGTCTGGGGGAACCACCGTGCAAGTATCGCTGACCGCAGTGGCCACATGGAGCGAAGATGCCGCTATACCTGATTTCCTGCTCGTGCCAAGCGCACGCGCAATGTTTCGCATGGTCAGCACACCCCTGAGTGTGCCCTTGCTCGTAACCATCAACCGTCTGGTATCATACTTATCCATCAGATCCAGTGCGCGAGACAGATCTTCTGATTTTTCGATGCGCACCGGCTCCACCATAATATCGCTTACATTCATGATTCTTCTCCCATATTGTTTATCGCTTGCAACATACTATCCTGATTCAGGATTCCAACCACATCATTCTCTTTATCGACAACGATAATGCTGGCAATCCGCGCATCGACCATCGCGCATGCCGCATCAGTTGCAAGTTCATCCTCTGCTGTCGTTACCAGCGGCGTGGACATAATATCCTCTGCGATAACCGGAAGTTCCCGGACTCTCCCACCTTTGCGCGGGGTAGATGATGTGCACGCAAACGTCAGGTTGGAGTTGGTTATCATACCAACCGGCTTTCCGCCGTATTCGAGAACCACGACCCGACCAACCTCCTCCTCCCACATCATTTGCAGGATATGGCTGAGTGAGTGGTGTTTGTGGACGGTTGCAACAAAGTCGGACATAATCTCGCTGGCGCGTATATCGGCGGTTACATGGGAAAAATATTCGATCATATCCCGTTTGGTGATGATCCCCTGCAGATCCCCTCCTACGCCATCGCGAACCGCAAGACTGCCGATATCGTTCTCAAGCAGCAGTTCGGATGCCTGCCATACGCTGGCGTTGGGGTATATGCTGATCAAAGACTTTGTCATGACCAGCTGCACAGGAATCTGATCGATCGGACGTCTCCGCCACTGCGGCTCTGCCTGATCAAGTCTGCGCCCGATATCGGATTCGGTGAGCATGCCTACAGGTTCGTCGTGCAGTACCACAAGGAGCCTGCTAATCCTGTGGCGGAGCATCAGATTGCGCGCCCTTGAGATTGGTTCTCCAGGTGTGATCACATACACCGGAGCACTCATTATGTCCTTAACTTGCATGGCTCATTGTCTTGATGTGGCTAGTACCCGAACAAAATCTCTTTCCGTCAACATTCCAGTAAGAACACCGTCATCGATGATTGGAAGCGAACCTACGCCGTTTTCAGCCATCATCTCGGCAGCATCGCCGACATCCCTGTCCGACGTTGTCCAGACAACCTCCCGGCCAACGAGCGTCTTTACAGGTACGCTGAGTGCATCATCGATGCCGGTTGCTCCCTTTGTCAGCGCCTCGCCACTGCCAAGGAACCGCAGTATATCAAAAGCAGTGACGATTCCAAGCAGGATGTCATTCTTGACGACCGGGATGCGCCGGAATCCGTTATCGATCATCAGTTTACCGGTAGTCCCGATCGTAGCATCCGGTCCAACAGTCGTCACATTTGTTGACATGTAATCGGCTATACTGGCACCGACCTCGATGCCTGCGACCAGATGCATGAAATCCTGTTCGGTAACGATCCCGGAGACGCTCTCATCTTTGTCCAGAATCGGCAGGTATCCGACATTCTTCTCTTTCATCAGTTTCAGAACGTCCTCGATTGAGGCGTCTGTGTACAGGTACGCAACATCGGTCTCCATGATCTTGCGCACCTCCTCGTTGACCGCAGCCAGTATGTTGCCATTGAATCGGTTGGTGACAAGAGAATGTCTCGGTCCGCCGCACAGAAAATCAACGATGTCCCTGCACACGATGCTGCCTCTTAATTGCTGCGTGCCTGCATCAGCGATCGGGATTCTTCTGAATCCATGATTCAGCATCGTTTTGACGGTGCTCATGATTGAGGTGGTCGGCGGAACCGTCACAACACCCTCTGTAGCTATTGCGAGTATATCTCCATGGTGTATAGCGGCATGTGCGTTGAGTTTATCGCCGCCCCGATCCAGTGCGCCTCCGACCATCGTTATGCGCGGTTTCGTTGTTTGTTGTCTTTTCATTACATCACCAATAAATCATGTGTGATCATGCATTGTCACGGTGCATTTAAAGCTTACTACACTTGTTACCACAAATCACCCATTCCGGCTCATGCAGTGTGTGGTAAGATGTTCAATCATTTAAAGGTATTGGACGGATCGGGCACGTTTTTTAATTTTCTCTGGTTGGTTGAAAAACATGATACCTGTCCTGCAAACACTGGTATGATTGGATTGGAGAATCAGTGTAATCCGCGTTAATGGCTTCGCATCTGCTGTCGCAGTCAGTGGCTAAAAACTCTTATCAGCCACTGATTAACACTGATGGGAACAGATTATATGTTGTTTGTACTTTGCTTCATTTAAAGATTCTATGCAATATTGAGGAGGTACGTTGTGTCTGCGCAGATATAAGTTATTGCGCAGATCCCGGGGCTGGTTGCTTGAACCCCACCAACTGCGGCGCCCCCCTACTATAGGAGTCGCAACAGTAAACCTTATTGCAACGTTTAACATAATCATCGCTATGGTGAAGCCAATCGTCTGCGCAGCACTACTCCTTGCATTGCTCGTACATCCGGCAGTATCGATCATCGAGGACGGCTCGATATACGAGAATTATGTGGATATCGGAGAGGTCCAGCCGGTTGAAGTCTATCAGGGCGCAAGCAAGACGTTCTCAGTCACTGCCACAAATCACGGAAATCTCTGCTACGGTGGCGTCATTCTCAAATATCCCCGCGATCTGCCAGAGGGAATTACCATAGCTCCGGCAGAATCGCAGATAGAACCGCAGGTTATCGATATCGGGGAGACTGTTACGTACGAAATAACGATCTATGCCGACGAGAACACATCTGTTGGGACATATAACATCGAGATCGCTGATAACGCTGCAGACGATCCGAATACGTGGCGTGATGTAGCGGTATCAGTCCTGGCGCCGCTCCCACCACCCACGCCAGTGCCGACTGATAAGGTTACGCCGGTTGCAGGCGGGATCCCCACCAGACCGTCAGAGGAAGCGCGAGAGACCGGGGGGAAACGGTTTACCGACAGTGTCCTGTTCTGGATAGTGGTTGTTCTGGGCGTGCTGCTCGGGATTGGCGCATTCATGAAGTATAGGGGCGTCTGAGCGGGTCTCGATTGATCATGGGGTCATACTCCAAAATTCGCTATCTGCATCCGTGTTGCCAATCCGTCCGCAATCGCTGCCTTTCACATGACTTGCTTCACAACCACTGTACCGTCAGCAGGTGGTGCGCCAAGCACAATTTTCAAGACCTCGTTGACAGCCTCGGCACTGGGCGCATCCCAGTCGCAGAATCCTCTGCCAGAATCGTCAACGAATGTCCCGTTGAACCGGAGATCTGGGTGGTTCTTGAGTTCGGAATCTAACTTTTTCCGGAGGTTGGTTAATTCCTCCGAACTGAGTGGTGGAAGCTTACCTTCGTCTGTGTAGTGGAATACTATTACTTTAGCCATCTGTATCACCTGATATCTGCTGTTTGGGGGTGGGTTATTTAAGGGTTGGGTTTTGGAGGTGGTGGAGAATTTCACTTGGTATTTTGCGTATGTCTGACATCCTGAGTTGTGGTTCGGGACGGCACCATTGATGAATGCCCAAACCTCATTCGACTACGATCCAATTTTTCTCAGAGACACTCTCGCAAGCGTTACTCCCAGTTTTGCAGAGTCTGTTTCAGTTCCGAAGAGCCGATCTTCTAAAGATTTTGGGAAAAATCTTCCCTCGAATTATCTCATCGAGCGGTACCCGTGCTCTGTCCCATCATTCTTCTTCTCCGCCATCCGACCACTTACGACTCATTAAGCGCGCCCACAATCTCTGCCAGAAACTCGCCCATCTTCGCATCACTCAGATTCGGAAGCGACTGATTAGCATTCGGCTGGTGCCCCCGTGTCAGCGAGATCGTCTTGATGTGCGGCGCAAAGTGCTTGAGCGCGGAGAGCATCTGGGCTTCCATGTAGTACAGAACATCCGTAAAGATCGCAAGATCGTGCTGCCCCTCGCCCCGGACGCCGCCCCATTCCGGGCTCTTCAGAAGGTTCGTGATCTCGATTGCACCCATCTCCCGGTCCGGACGGACGCCTTTCTCACGCATCACACCTGCAACGTGCGCTGTCGCAACGATCGGGATATCCATCTCCTTTGCAAGATTAAGCGCCCAGTCAAGATGCCTTAGCTCGCTTCCGATAATAAGGACCGGGCGCTCTGCCCGCTTGATCGCTGCCGCAACGCTCGCAGAGGTTGCGACCTTCCCGAGATGCGGACCCGGGACGTTTGCACACTGATATGCTCGTGTCATCTATTAGACCTCCTCCGCCTCAGGTACAAGCCTGCTCGGATCACCTATCGCCTTTCGTGGCTTCCAGCCGGCTTCTTCCAGATACTCCATGATATCAGCTTTCATCGTGATCGGGATATCTTGCTCCTTCCTCACGAAGAGATGCAGGTCTGGCGGGAGAGTTCCCATGTATTTCTTGTATAAATCAACGTAGTTTGAGAGTTTGATCTGTCGTCCCTTCGCATTGTCGCTCGGTCGGATGCAGAGTTTAGCAATTAGAACGATCGCCTCTTCCATCGTCTCTGCCGGGTACATCAGGTGCTCAGGCGCAGGTTCGCCCTCCACAACCTCGCCAGTACGTTTGTCGTAGAGTTCCCACTCGCTTAGTTCCTTGTTGCTGATGTACGCCCGTCTGTACTTTGATCCGTGCGGACCAACAATCACAGGGATACCCCACCGGTTGGTGCCTGTTCCAATAGACGCTGCTTTCTGACTCATCGCACCCCATGCAACACCACACGCGCCGACCTTGTTTAAGATATAGTCAGCGATCTCCTCAAAGTTTCCACGGAGTGGCAGGCGGGCAAAGATTGCCGCGACCTTGATCGCTGCGCCGATGATATGAGCGTTTGCGACACACGAGCCGATGTTGACAACACCGCCCGCATCAAATGAACCGGGATATTTTTCATAAAGCGTCTGTCCGTCCTCGCAGCGATACATTGCCATCGCCATTGCTGAGCAGCCCGTTGCAACGACTATGTAGTTGCGACGTGCAAACTCTTCAGCGATCTTTGCAACCTCAACTTCGCCATTGGGGAAGTTACTACACCCAACAAGCGCAACGATTCCCGGGATCTCCCCGAGTACGAGCGGAGCGCCGACCTTCCTGATCTCGGTGTCAAGTACAGGTCCTCTTCCAGCCCGCATCGTGTAGGTCTCGCCAAACGCGATCTCCTGCGCGGACTTAAGGATCATGCTGATGATCGGAAGCTCTTTCTTACATTCGGATTCGCACCTGCCGCAACTCATGCACGGGCTAAAGAGGTCCGAGAGGCCACTGAAATCGCCTTCCTTTGCTTTGATCATCGCGTCCTTAACCGGAAGACTGTTCGGACATGCCCGGTCGCACCAGCCGCATTTGATACACTCCTCTGCAATCTTCTGTACTTCATCGAGTTTTGGAAGGTGGTTGAGCGAATCCCTCTTCGGTTTGATCTCAAGAGCGGTCTTTGTGATCACCCTGGCTGCTATGAGCGGATCTGATATCAGAACCCCTGGCGCGTCGTTCAAAAGATCCTCGACGACTTTGTCGGGATCGCGATTCGTAACATCCGGAAGATTGTAGCATATTTTATCGGTTGTAAGGATTAGTGGCGCTCCTGTCTTCTGCGCCTCCTCCAGAAGATCGGTCCTCACGCACTGCTCGTCCAGGACGATGACATCAGCAATTCCTGAGCGCACAAAGAATTGTTGCATGGATAACGGACCGATGACTTTTGCAGATGCGCTGTATCTGCTCGTCTCAATTGCGGTACAACAGATTCCACAGACCTCTATCTTGTCGGAGAGTCCTTGCTCCTCGATGTAATCGATCGTTGCAACACTCACAGCCGGGTAATGCCCAATAAAGACGATGACTGGCTTTGTCCGGTCAACCGAGCCAAACCCGAAATCGATGAGCGCAGCATCGGGGTCGCCTTTCGGGAAGTCGAATCCCGCGATCTGCGCGATGTCCGCGACCTCCTTTGCGAGGTTGTCGATCATCGAGATGTGCAGTGCCTTTGACTCGAAATCGATGTACGAACCTTCCTGACCCGTGTGCGTCGATGAGAGTGCATGTACGAGTTGCTGGTTCACATAATTGAGTATCTCCTCAAGGTCGCCAAGCGTCTTTGGTATGATGCCAACAACGGTTCGTATGATCGGCGCCTCGACATCGATGTAAGGTCCAAGATCGATCGGGTGATCTCTTCCGCGCCATCTGATCAGTTCGTGCAGTACGTGGTTCGCATGTCCCGCGTGTGCTGCTGTACCGATGCAACATGCGATCAGGACCATGCGCGCCTGCTGCGCTTCGATACCGATTCCACACGCGCCCTTGCGGTTCTCTGTGAGATCGCATTTTCCGTAAGTGCAGAGACAGCACATGTCACAGATCGGCGCGTAGAATGGTGGGAAGTCCTTTAATAGGCGGTGATCCCAATTCCGAAGTGAGAGGATGCCGGGTTTTGGCGTGGGACCCATCGGCTCCCATTCCTCTTCGGCAAGCTCCTCTTCAGTGGTGATTTTGCCGATGTTGATCACCACGTTCTCCATGCCGTCGAGTATGAATCGTCCGTCTTTGATCATGAATAGTCCTCGTTTTTAATTTCTTTGATACGGGTGGTTGATGTAATAAATAAGTTTGTACGCGGTCGCTGTGCAAAGGTTTAAGTTAGATTGGTAGAGATCAAATACCTTCAGGATATTATGCCTGGCTTGTCCGGATAGTGTAGAGGCCTAGCATGGAGCCCTGTCGAGGCTCCGCCCCGGGTTCGAATCCCGGTCCGGGCGTTTCCATAACTTGTAGCCTATAGCTCAGCTCCGATCACAGTTTTGGTCGCGGTTACGCTCTTGTTCTCCCTGATCAGATCGACCAGTTTGTTAAGCGTGCTCAATCCCTGCACCTCGATGACAGCCACGAAGTCGTACTCACCGAATACGTGATACACTTCCTTGATACCATCCAGAGTGCACAATTCGTTGTAGGTAGCCTTTTCCTGCCCTGGCACCACGTTAATCATAGTAACTCCGATTACCATATCTAAGAACTCCTTTCGTTATTATACATAATGCACCAGTTATACTCTACTTCACTGCATATATTACTGTTGCGAGGTTTGGTTTCGTCACGATGAGATGTTTGCCGCCATCATGACCGCCGCTCCATAAGCATCCCGACCCGGGTTGCCCATGCTTCGAGTTGCACCCGCTCATTGCTCCCGCTGATCAGGTTCATATCGGCATCTGCGAGAAGGATTGCAAGTTCTGCGAAAAGAACGCTGTCAAAACCCTTATTCTCTATGACTCTTTGCAGCCGGTGCACAATATCGGTGCCGCTCTCCTCCATCAGCAGATCATCGATCCGCTTCCTCGCCGCTTTGAAATCCCCTGCAAGCGACGCATGCAATAGTTGAGTGACCCCTTCCGGGATGCGCTCGAGATCAATCTCGTAGACCGTGTTTGCTGTGATCTCATGGTTTTCTATGGATGCGATCTGGAGCACCATGGTCGCAAACGCAAGATCACCGTCTGCCCCGTATACGATCGCCTGAACTCCGTCGTCGGTGATGGCTGCGCGCTCTGCCTCTGCGATGTAACGGATATGCGCGGCTACCGCAGCATCGCTTGCGCGGTCAAAGAAGAGATTTAACCCCCTCGAACGCAGCGCCGGAATCAATCTGGGCAGATGCGTGGTGGACAGGACAAATCTACAGGTGTGGGCGTGCTTTTCCATAATGCGCCTCAGCGCGTGCTGCGCATCCATGCTCAGCGCCTCAGCGCTATCGATGAACAACATCCGGAAGTCGGAATCAAGGGCAGCCATGCCAGCATATTCGTTGATGACCTGTTTGAATACCGCGATCACGGTCTGTTTTATCTTCTTTGGATCATCAGTCCCGATGAGTCTTGCAAATCTCGGATCTGACACAAGATACTTCTTGCCGCGGTCAAAGAAGTTGGATGCATCGAAGATGGCAAGATTGTTCTCCCACTGATCCCCATAGATCGCTCTGGCAAGTACGGACACTGTTGACCCTTTTCCCGTGTTTTTAGCACCGTATAATACCAGATGGGGGAGATTGTTCGATTCGACCAGATGTTTCAGGTTGGATACGATGTGTTCGTGCCCGACGATATCATCGAACGTGCGGGGTCGGTATTTCTCGGTCCAGATCACCTGTTCCATAATCTGGGGATTGTATGCAGGGATATTAAGATTATAGGGGTGGCGGGAGGGGGCGCTACTCGATTGGCTATACCTGCCGTAGTTCCCCTCATGACAGCGTCCAGTCGGTCGGGGTTGACTTGTCCGATATCACGCGCTGTAACAGCTCCCGGCGACACCCGGCAAGATTGGCATCTACAGCACGATCTTCTTCTGTCCACTCCCTTCCACAGCACGCGAAACCCCTGCCACGAGTTTTCCGCGCGAAGGGTTTCGGATCCTCGCGACTATACTACAGTATTTGTAATCGATCATTATGGGGCGGTCACGTGGTCTGGTGTCGATTGTTACACTTGTCAAGTAAATTTATGTAGGGTGGGTTCTGACACACAATTCATGGCGCGAAAAGAACTCCGTCATAATCGACATACGGTTCCTTTGTTAACTGACCATAAGGTGATCACGCCGAAATATCGCGGGAAGATTCTTGTCGAGAAGATGATCGCGCTCGCTGTGGAGGGAATTATCCGCACAACCTGTAAAGAGATGAAGATTGGGATCATCGACAAGGCTCTCGAATGTGGATCATGTTCATCTGTTTGTAGAGCACCCTCCGAATCATTACTATCGGGTTTTATAGCCAAGAAGATAAAAAGGAGGCGCAGCAGAGAACTTCGCAAGGCATTTCCACACCTTACGGAATGGTGCGAGTATCGATCTCTGGACGCCATCATGTTTTCATGGCTCGGTTGGCCCTATATGGGATGTTGTGGAGAGATGCATACGGAATCGGGAGAAGCTGAATGCGAAATACGCGGTTGCACAAGCTCCGTACTTAAGTCCGGGGTTTGGTGACTTGAAAAGTATTGCGTATGAATAACAAGAAAACAAAGAGGTGAGAAAATGGATGGAAAGCAAATGAAGAAGAACATGTTAGGGATTGGAACAATGTTGTTCGTTTTGACACTGATATTTTCAGTTGGAACAGCATCAGCCAGTGGTCCGATATGAACGGCAAAACCCGGTTGGAATGCCCCTGTGTATGGAATGAAAGCAGCACCAGCATTTGCGGATCTGGACGGTGATGGAGACTATGATTTGCTGATCGGCGAGAAATGTGGTGTTTCTTATGCGTATGAGAACATGGAAACCAGCCAACCAATTCCGGAGTTTTCGACAATAGCGATACCAGTTGCAGCAATAATAGGACTATTGTTCCTGTTTTCGCAACGGAGAAAAAAGAAGAGATAGAAAGTGTGGAGTTGCCCGGTTAGAAGCTCTACTCCTTTCTTTACTTTTTATGAGGATCAACAAAAATAAAAGTAGGTGATAATGAATGAAAAAGAAAACCATAGTAGGTTTAATAGCCATAGTAGCAATTGCGGCGGCTGTGATGTTTGCAGGATGTGTTGAGAAGGATAAGGCGCCAGTACCCACTTCCACGCCAATAGCAACCCCCGATCCGGAAACAACTCCCCCACCTGCACCAACAGAAGATTTATTAACGATCACAAAAGACGACTTTAAACGGGCAAATGAAGCTATTAAGTCTAAAAATAAAGAATTGGGCGCATGGAGTATTCCGGGGGTTGCCACGTTCGATCTTGGACAGGACAGCGTTCAACCTGAAGATGTTTTTGTGTATACGTTGATCAAGTATCATAACAAAAGGAAAGCAATGCCACCTTCGAGTGTAGTTGAGAGTGCCATCGAAAAAAGCCTTGAAGAGTATGATCTTTCAAACTGGAAACTCAGTGCAATAAGAGCTTTTTGGATAGATTATTCAACCGCAAATTTTAATCTCGATGAACTTGGCAGCGAGGATAAAATAATAGAAAGTTTCCTGTGGTACTTGGATGTTAAATTCATTGAACGACAGAACCTGATAAATAAAAAATTTGAAGCGTTTGTGACAGCGGAAGAGATGAGACAAAATGCCATGCAGGACTGGACAGAACATGAGAACAAAGTTCAGGATCGCGAAGAACAAGCGCGTTTGGAGCGAGATTGTTACCAAGTTTTGTGGGATGTAGAATGGGCAATTCAAAAAGCCGCGGAATGAATATCAAATCTTTGACCAGTTGGAGAGAAGATCATGAGTGTTGTTGATGAATGGACAAAAAAGATTGCGGAAGCGGCAGTTCCTGAAGAAATCGATTTGGCGCCTTCGATAGCTCATGCGTTTTTTTCAGGTGGAAAAGAGCGAAAGCAACTATTTCAAAGAGAAAAGAAAAATGTGCAAGGAGCTTTCGGTATTGCAGAGATAGCGCTGATTTTGCCTTTGATCTTACAAGCACTGGTCTATTCAGCAACTACACTTAGCACTTTCATCTCCTCAACGGAGTTGAACAGCTTCCTCACAGCATTGAATACGACATTTTCTTTCCGAGAATTAGCCAAAAGAAAACAAAAAGTAGCCGCGTTACCAGATGATCCATTTTTACCGCTAAAAAACGTTTTACTCATAATCTCAGGTGAGCTTCACTCCATGGGATTGCCGGAAGAAGAATCCGATCTAATCACTTTTCGCATACTTATGAAATTACTCGAAGACTCGGCAGGTGCGTCACAATTCATACAAAAAATTGCGAAGGAAACATGACTTCAATCACTGGTGATGGTGATAGCAGTGAAGGTTCCGTGCCCCCTTGGTTGTGGTTCTGGGTAGTTTTGTATGTTATATCCCTACCCGCTCAAATAAGATTCTATGAACCTGCGATATTAGACTTATTCTTTCACAAGGACTGGCTTGTTTTAGTAAACGTTCCTGAACTGCTGCCTTTTTTAGCCCTTTTTATTGGTGTACTGCTTATCCCTTTTCCCTGGTTGAGAGCTTTTTATCTGGAACGGCAATTTCAACTCGCCGAACCTGATCGAAATTCATCAGCTCTGACTGAAATGGAAACTTTTTTACAGCAACATGCACCTGGAATCCACATCAAAACGAATATGTTACGAACGGATCAATTGGCTTTCGTATATCCACTGGGATATCGTAAAACCGGAATAGCTTTGTTTGGTAGCTTATTCAGACTTTGGCGTTCTGATAAGCAAACGGCCGAGGCCATTTTGCTTCATGAAGTGGCTCACTGCCGGCATGGTGATGCTTTGATCATTGGTGTCGGGAGCTTTTTTGAAGCAGTAGTTAGGAATTTCATCGTTCTCTATTTGTTATTTTGTTTTCTCCCTTTGTCATGGTCATTTGCCAGTCAGAGCATAGATGCTTTACAATCAGGCATCCCATTTGCAAATAAACTGCAACAGATCTTTACAAGTATATTGCCTGGCAGCTTTTTACAATTACTGGGTTTATTAGGGGGGTTGGCCAGCGTTTTTGTGTTACCAATAATCGCTATATGGGGTGCTGAATTTAACGCTGATCGCTTTGCTATTAATCAACAAAAATCCTCATTTGATTTGTTACATGCCTTGAATAAAATTTCACTTCCCCGGTCTATCTTCTCCTGGATAATCTTCCGGCTGACACACCCCCCCACTAAAATGCGCAAATGGGCTGCAGAACCTCGTTTTGGTAAGTTTCTCATAGTTTTACTTCTTTTCCCAGTAGCTTATTTTGCTAAATTGTTAGCGTTGATAGCAAGGGCATTGAGCGAATATCTATTAATATGCAGTGATTTTGCTGAAATATTCGTGCAGTTAGCAGACAATATCAGAACATATTTTGCTACAATAGCACCGATCTGGTGTGCTATGGCTGTATTTTTTCTTCTTTGGCCATTTATGTGCATGTATTGGGAGCAGTATTTTGGCGGGTCAAGAGGAACACAAAGTTTTGATACCTACGCAACCTACCTAATGAGTGCACTAATAGTCGGACTGTCGGCACTTTTGTGGATACAAATGGCATGATTTCATGATTTTTTGATAATCGTTTCTGAAATAGAGTATTGCACTTTATACGTGTTTAGCTAACCCAAGATTACACCGATTTTCACGAGAAAGTATGGAAAAGTAATATATAAAATATAAAACTAATTAATATTATATATCTAATACCATACTTTTGTGTTAATCTCATGAAATCTCGTGGTTTTTCTCCGCATCTAAACACATACCGAACTTTATGCATTATTAAACGCTGAAGAAGCGTATGGAATGATATCGAAGATTATTTTGTCAGAACGTACTCGCATACTACATGAGATACCTCGAATTTTATTCCGACGATGGTGTGTGGGACTTCGAGCATCTACATCAGCAGTGGTTTCCAGCAATCGCACCCACGCGGTCGGACCGGGCATGTTTCGCAAAGATACCCAAAAACCGCCCGAAGTCCTAAAAGTGGTGTGGCTGAGGCACAATATCAGAACAATTGCAGATACCGATCCAGTTCCCACTGGTGCACCTGAACCCGGTACTCCTCCCATTCCGCAGCAGCAACCCGCATAAACGCTGTGTACACATGCTCGCCAAGAGCGGCCCGCACCACCTCATCCGATCCCAGGCACTCGAGTGCGAGACTGAGGCTTGTCGGAAGCGTATCGATGCCAGCGTCGGTTATCTCATTGAAATCCATCTCGTAGATGTTATCTTCGATCGGTTCACCAGGATCGATCTCATTCTTCACCCCATCAAGCCCGGATGCCAGTATGGCTGCAAACGCAAGATACGGGTTGCATGAGGGGTCGGGGGATCTGAGTTCGATTCTTGTTCCGCTTCCGCGCGCTGCCGGCACCCGGATCAGCGAACTCCGGTTCGCCCACGACCATGTGATATAGACCGGTGCCTCGTATCCGGATACGAGCCGTTTGTACGAATTGACGAGTGGGTTTGTGATCGCGGTTATTGCCTTGATGTGAGTAAGTAATCCGCCGATAAAATATCTTGCAGTATCGCTGATCCCGTGGTCGTCATCAGGATCGAAGAAGACATTTTCATCATTTTTATTGAATAAGGATGTATTTATGTGCATACCGGACCCACTGGTTCCGAAGACCGGCTTTGGCATGAACGTGGCATGGAGATTCTTGTTCGTTGCGATCGTTTTGGTTACGTACTTGAAGGTGACCACCCTGTCCGCAGTTGTCAGTGCATCGCTGTACTTGAAATCGATCTCATGCTGCCCACAGGCAACCTCGTGATGCGACGCTTCTATCTCGAAATCCATCTCTTCAAGCGCGATCACGATATCCCTGCGAATATCCTCTGCAAGGTCAACCGGTGGAAAATCGAAATACCCGCCCGAATCATGAGGTGTGGTTGTTGGTATGCCATCTTCTTTTTCGAAGAGGAAGAACTCCAGTTCGGGACCCGTATTCATAACATACCCCATCTTCTCTGCTTCCTCTATCTCCTTCGTGAGCGCGTATCGCGGGCAACCCTTAAACGGCGCACCATCAGGCAGACAGACATTACACACGATTCCGGCAATCTCATTTTTATCTGCCTTCCACGGAAGAATCCGAAACGTCTCCGGATCCGGCTTTAACACCATGTCCGATTCCTGTATCCTTGCAAAACCCTCGATGGATGATCCGTCAAAGGATATCCCGACATCGAGTGCTTTCTTCATCTGTACAGCAGGTATAGCGACGTTCTTTACGATTCCAAGGACATCGACAAACTGGAGCCTGATGAATTTTATATTGTTGTCAGCAATCATTCCCAGCACATCTTCATTGGCGGTCATCACATCATATTATGAACCGCGGCACATAAACTTGCGCTGAATGGGGGGGCTTTTTAGCATCTTCTGAAATTTGGGTTTTGGGAAACCACGGAGAGCGCCGTTGCAACCATCGTTGGCAATCTGACCAACACAAACGGAGTGTCACAGGACGTTGGCAGCAGCTTTGCACCTCCAGTCGGCGTATACACGCTGGTTGTGGCAGCCACCGATAACGCGAGCAACACAAACGTTAGCGATCCGGTCTTCTTTGTGGTATATGACCCAGGCGGCGGTCATGCGACAGGCGGCGGCTGGTTCTATCTGGATGATGACAGCACACTTCCGGGCGGCAAAGCCAACTTCGGGTTCACAGCCAGGTACAAGAACGACGTATCCACAGGCAAGCTGAACTTCCAGTACAAGGATGCCGGCATCCATCTCAAGAGCACGGGCATCGACTGGCTGACTATAAGCGCAGTGGGCGCACAGTTCCAGGGTACAGGCACGATCAACGGCGATGGCTTGTACACCTTCAGGGTGAAGGCGAAGGACAAGGGCGAGCCTGGTGCGGGTGTCGATCACTTCGACATCAAGATATGGGACGGCACCGATACCGAGGCTGATCCGATCCACAAGGCAAAGAACATTATTTCGGGTGGGAATATCCAGGTTCACACGAATTAGGGGGGACGTGTCGAGTGACTCTGGTGCCCTGTTTCTGGTGACGGGGCACCGCCCCACTTTTTTTTGGCAAATCACCCGGGATTTAAAATCGCCGAAGCAGTACACTCGAGATCTCTGTTAACGCGTGATTATAGTCCCCCGAAGCTCCAAGCCGCCCCAACCATTATAAAACTCCGGACATGTGGGGCTTTATTGATGGTTTTTAGCTCTCTGATCAAACCGGCGCCAGGATTATCTCATCGCGCTTTGCATATATCCTCACCTTTGCCCCCTGTTTCAGGTCAAATTCCCTTTCTATATCCTTTGGAATATATACTGCCAACTGATCCCCGCTCCTTGTTATTTTGCGTGTTATTGCGCCCTCCGGCTCGAGCAACCCCAACCGTTCTGCAGTCTCTGATGCAGCCTTCGCGTCTTCAAACGATATCACCTCGTAGCCGCATTTCGGACATATAAATCCTCGAACCGGCAATGTTCCTTTGGGATAGCGGATACTTAGTATCGCCTCATCCATATCCAGGTCACAACTGTGGCATGTAGGTCTACGGTTAGACGAGTTTCCTTCTTGTTGCTGAGACGCTTCTGACATGTATATCCTCTTCATATTCGTCATAATACGCTATGATAGTACGTTTCCCGATCCCTTTCATCGCTTTAACTCCTTTTTCCCCTCTGTGACTGTTTTATCCGGATCGTCTACAGCTTCATACAGATACTCCAGCTTTATCGGCGGTCGTTCTGCATTCATCCCTTCGTATGCGTGTGCTTCTATCCACAGGTATTTTCCACGTATTTCATACAATCAATCTCAACCATGCAAGTATATGTATTTCATCTGTATCACTACTTACTTATAAGTGCGAAGGGTCTTTGTGGGTCGGTCACGCTTGCCCCTAATTGTTTACAAGAAGATTCCACCACTTGAAGCGCACATCCGACACATATCGCATCCATGGCAGCACCGGACCGCGATTAGCCCATCCACGCGGGCGTGCGCCCGGTAGACGCTCGAAAGCGCAGGGCATGGGGCAGCATGACGTCGGGCACAGGTGACAGGCGGCGGCTGGTTCTATCTGGATGATGACAGCACCCTTCCGGGCGGCAAAGCCAACTTCGGGTTTACAGCCAGGTACAAGAACGACGTATCCACAGGCAAGCTGAACTTCCAGTACAAGGATGCCGGCATCCATCTCAAGAGCACGGGCATCGACTGGCTGACGATAAGCGCAGTGAGCGCCCAGTTCCAGGGCACAGAAACGATC